>DATCZR010000124.1:0-5097 GCA_036525835.1 Cyclobacteriaceae bacterium | reverse complement strand
AGTAATCAAAGAGATCATTGTGAAGGGAGACAAGACAATAAGTGATTTCGAAGGGTCGATCACTATTGACAAAAGCAGTTGGGTGCTGCTTCGAGCGTGGAACGACAATGCCCATAGTGACATTCAGGATTTTTACCCTTACGCTACCACCAGTCCAGTATACCTGATTTTGAATCAACAACCCATTCGCTCCAAACAAGACGCAACTTATTTTCTGCAATGGATCGATAAAGTCTATGAAAGTGCCAGCCAGCAGGTTTACTTAACCGAGCGTGAAAAAGAAGTCACGTTGAATAATATAAACGAAGCACGCAAGGTATTCGAGAGGCGAAAGTAATACCTTTGCACTTGGTTACTTCAACCACAAAATAATTATTCACATAGTTGAATCTTTACTGATAACAAAACGTATTACAGTTGTGTTTAAGTACATGAGTGAGTAGCAAAAAAGCTAGTGATTGAAGTGAAAAAAAAATTAAGTAGTGAAATTCTGCTGAAGTCAGTGTAAAACGATTGGGAATTGAGATGAGAACAGTAGGAAAATTGGATAATAGAGAATTAATGGATTGGAATAATATATATATAGTGGGGAACCCGGGATTTAAGAAGGATGTGGCCAGGAAATTGGAGCATTCTGATCTTAAGTATATGCCCGGTTATTTAGGTAATGTGGCTGGCGCAACCGATTACGACATGTATTGGGTAGATAAGACCATTAGTCTTAGATCCCTAAAAGAGGCTATCGGAGCCAAATACATCTGGAAACACCGGATTAAGTTCTATGATAGTCTGGAAAAGTTCCTGGCATCTCAGAACAGTGATAATGTTAGCACCTCCATCACCGATCAGGACAGGGAGTTGATAAATGAAATGCGCAATAGCCCTAATAAGAAATATTTAGCTGCATAAATGGTATACACTGAAGTCGCCAGAATTAGTTACTGGCCTTTTGGCTCTCAATAAATTTTTCTATTGCTAAATCGAAGTTGTACAACTAATTTTTACTAACCATCTGCTGCTGCACTGCGTAGACGGAAAGCGTTTTATCCTGCCTGATGGTTATGTACCCCAGGTAGATGAGGATGATCCCCAACAGTTCGGTGACGTAAAGTACTTCGGTGTATCCAAATTTGGTAAAAGACCCGCCAATACCAGGAAGCAATCCTCCAAAGGCAATAAATAAATTCCCCAGGAAGCGATTTCGATAAATTCCGTCTTTGCTATAGATATAGGCAGAGTAAAAAGCACCACCCACTAAAAAGATAAAAGCGTAAATATTTACAAAAGGAGTCACCAATCTTACTTTACTCCATTCCAAGACACTTCCCGTAAGTCTGGTGGGCTCCACCAATTCATAATTTATCGGAGAAAGTAAAATAAAAACAGAAGTCACCAAAATGACAGCGACTACCAGCCCCCCCATGATGCTGGCTGTTATTTTACTGAACATTAAATAAACAGAACCTTGGGCCAACGGAAATCCACCTAGCAGGGCGCCCAGAATATACCAGGCTTTGAAAACCGGTTCGCTCCATCCAAACAATCCAACTATTGACTCAGTCAATGTTCCCAATCCATAAAATAAGACACCTAATGTCCACCAAAGCAGATAGGATGGTCTGCCTTTGTTGTCCCAGTGATGGTAAAGTTTGATAAAGAACAAGGCTGACAACAAAGTCGTCAGGATGGGGATTTTGTGAATGAGCTCAATCATATTTGAAACGGCAATTTTAGGGTAAAATGAGATGAGATAATGCCGCCACAAGTACAAAAAGTAACAGCATATTGATCTGCTTCTTTCTATTTTAGCACTTGACGGAAAATTGTTTATGACTCTAATCACAATCAATCTCCTTTCTGATGAATAAAACCAACCTGAATACTTTTTCGCCTTCCGCTGGTGGACTGACGGGAAACAGTATTGGATTGCCAAAGGGATCAACTATCTCGGTAATTGGAGCTGGCGCCTTTGGAGGTTGGTCAGCACTATATTTATTAAGAGCTGGTTATAAAGTGACCCTAATAGATGCCTGGGGGGCTGGAAACTCCAGATCCAGTTCGGGAGATGAAACCCGGGTAATTCGCTCTACCTATGGTGACAACGAATTCTACTTCGACATGAATGTAAGGGCACTAGCTCTTTGGAAAGAACATCAACAAGCGTGGAACAAGAAGTTGTTTTATAATTCAGGCGTCCTTTGGTTTTGCTACGACAAAACGGCTCACCTGGTTGATACTTCCTTGCCCTTTGCCAAAAAGCACAGTATGGAGTATGAACTGTTGACGCCAGCGGATATCAAAAAGCGATATCCCATCATTCATTCCGAAAATCTACACCACGCCTGGCTTGATCCGTTTGGCGGATACCTGAAAGCAAGAGAAAGTTGTCAGGCCGTGCTTGAAGCATTTATTAATGATGGGGGTGAATACATTCAGGCCTATGTGGAACCCGGCCTCATTCAATCAGGAAATCTAGAAAAGATAAAATTATCAAACGGGTCGAGTCAAAAATCTGACGCCTACCTTTTTGCCTGTGGATCTTGGCTTGGCCAACTATTTCCCGAGGTACTGGGAAAAGTGATCACGTGCACAAAACAGGAAGTGTTTTACTTAGGCGTACCCAAGGAACATTCACTCCAATATGAACAATTGCCTGCCTGGATTGACGTAGATGGTAAAGACTTCTATTATGGTATACCGGGCAATGCTAATCGCGGATTCAAGATTGGTGTGGATAAACGAGGTGACCAATTTGACCCCACAGCCGGTGAACGCATGTCCGATCCTCAGGTGCTGACTGATGCCCGAAAGTTTATCGAGATGCGTTTTCCTGGACTAAAGGGAGCGCCCCTGATTGAAAATAGGGTTTGTCCCTATGAAAATTCGCCCGATGGCAATTTCATTTTTCAACCTCACCCAGAAGCAGATAATATTTGGTTTTTGGGAGGAGGCAGCGGTCACGGATTTAAACATGGCCCAGCACTAGGCGAGTTGATTGCAAGAAGATTTATTGAGTAATCCGTTAGCGGCTCCTGATCCGTTGGACTTCGGTAGTGTTTTTGACAGAACCCCTATCTCATCCCTAACTAGTGGAGATAGCATTGCTGGTAGAGTCTTGCCGCATACTCTCCATGGTTCATGTCAACACGAACCATCGAAATTAGGAGGTTAATGGAATGTCCACCAAAACTGGTGACGGTGCCTTCCTATTAAGTTGATCTAATACTTTTAAAATGCCAAACTAGCAATAACAAGCTAATTAGGGCCAGCCCTCCCATTATTACCGTTAGTCCCAAATCACTTTCAATGCCTTTCGCTCTCATCACGACAACCAGCGATCCAATGGTAACATCCATCAGTATACAAAAAGTAAGTATTACTGGAGTCAGAAACATTCCAAGTGGCCTGTTTTTAAGCAGTAAGACACCTACTATGAAAATAGCCGGAAGAATTATTGAAATATCAAGTACCTGAACACCATTAGTAAATAGCCCGGCATCGATCACACTTTTCGGAGTAGTTCCCTCCATGATGGATGGAACTATCTCTGACATTCATAGCAACCAGAATAATACAGATATTAAAATAAAATAGATTCCAATAAATCTAGGAGCTGACTTTGTGTGATACGTTTCACTGCCCATTTAAAGCCTTGTTCTTAAGAAATAAATGAATGCATAAAATGACAAGCCAAGACAAATACAATAAATAATAAACAACCTGTTGAAATGAACTTCAAAGCAATAAAGCAGGTAAGTGTAGATGATATAGAGTAATATCCCTCCCCACACTAGCATAACTATTTTCTCATTTCTTGCCACAAAAATTGAGGTGACCAATAAGATGGGTGCAACCAAAATCAAATCCACCAGGTCCTGACCGATTGTCTGTGATTGCCAGTTCACCGTTTCGGCAGAATAAAGATCCGGAATAATCAATGCGGCACAACTTACAAGAATAATAAGCACTGCAAGAGGTAATGATAACGTCAATATGACTTTATCGATACGACCCATGATTGCTGGACTATCTCAAGGAATGAGATGAGAATTTTAACTGAAGATCTTATTCTGTAGGAAAAATATCGTTAAGGAGATCTTCAAAAAATGACAATAATCACCCTGAGTTATAATTTTGTCTTTTACCCTCCCTCGAGCACGGAAGTAACTTTTCACCATTATGAATTGGCCAAAAGGACTTATGTCAACGCCTGATTCAAATCCGCGGTCAAATCTTCAATATGTTCAATCCCCACTGATATGCGTATAAGATTAGGAGGACTCTTGGCATGTTCACCTTCAACTGAGAGCCGGTGCTCCACCAGACTTTCAACTCCCCCTAAACTGGTTGCATGTTTAAATAATTTAAGTCTATTGGCGAAATTCAATGCCTCTTTTTCCCCACCCTTTACCAATATAGAAAGCATGGCTCCATAACATCCTTTCATTTGCCTGGCGGCTACCTCATGGTTTGGGTGAGACGTTAAGCCTGGATAAAATACTTTCTCAATTCCGGGATGGCCCGACAGTAAAGTAGCGATAACTTCAGCATTTTCGGACTGTGTTCTTACGCGAATAGATAATGTGGTCATACTTCTGAATAGAAGCCAACAATCAAACGGAGATGGCACTACACCACCAATGGTTTGAAATTCGCGCAACCTTGTTGCCAAATCATTTTGTTCCTTAACGACTACGCATCCACCCAATATATCAGAATGGCCCCCAAAATATTTGGTAGAGGAATGGATAACCAGGTCGGCTCCTAGTGTCAGTGGTTGAATGATACAAGGAGTTGCCCACGTATTGTCACAGGCCAATATCACTTCTTCTTTTCCTGCAATTTTTGCTATGGCCTCGATGTCAGTAATTTTTAACTGCGGATTACTTGGGGTTTCCACCAGGATTAGTTTTGTGCTCGGTTTTATTTCTTTCTCTACATTAGATGGGTTGGTCATATCCACTTCTGAGTAAGTAATCTTCCATCTTGAAAAAGTATTTTTAATTAACTGAACCACTCCATGATAACAATCATCAGATATGATCATGTGATCCCCCGGTGTGAGTACAGACTGTAAAACGGCTAAAGTGGCTGCCA
>DATCZR010000123.1:0-9670 GCA_036525835.1 Cyclobacteriaceae bacterium | reverse complement strand
TCCCTACTTGGAACGATGCTGGAAGTGTTTTTAACTAAACCTATTTTACCCAATAGCTCGTCAGTATTTGAGATGAAGTTTGAAGCACAGGTGCCCATCCAGATACGAAGGTCTGGGCGCGACAATAAAGAAGGCATTGCCTACTCCATGACCCAGTGGTATCCCAAAATGGCCGAGTACGATTACCAGGGCTGGCATGCTTATCAATACGTGGCGAGGGAGTTCCACGGGGTGTGGGGTGATTATGATGTGAAGATTTCCATTGATCCTAAGTTCACCGTGGCCGGGAGTGGCGTGTTGCAAAACAAAAATGAAATCGGCCATGGGTATGAAGATGCCGGTGTCACACCTAATTCTTCAAGGGAGAAGTTGACCTGGCATTTTAAGGCAGAAGAAGTGCATGACTTCGCCTGGGCTGCCGATCCAGATTACGAACACACAAAAATACAGGTACCCGATGGACCTGAGTTGCATTTCTTTTATCAACCCAATGAGAAGACATCTGCTACGTGGACACAATTGAAGGATTACATGGTGAAGCATTTCCAATACATGAATCAAACATTTGGCAAATACCCCTACCCTGTCTACTCCTTCATTCAGGGCGGCGACGGTGGCATGGAATACCCTATGTGTACGCTCATCATGGGCGAAGGATCACAACTCGGACTCATTAGTGTGTCCGCACACGAATCTGCTCATGCCTGGTATCAGGGTATTTTGGGTAGCAATGAATCGTTATATCCCTGGATGGATGAAGGCTTTACTGATTTTGCGAGCGATGAATCCATGGGGCTACTTTTTAATGAAGTTCAACCACATGTTGGGAGCTACAGAAGTTATTACAAGCTAGTAGAAGACGGACTTCAGGAGCCCATGAGTCAACATTCGGACCACTATAATACCAACAGCGCTTATGGAATTTCCGCCTACAGCATGGGTGCCCTATTCCTGAACCAATTGAAATATATTGTTGGAGAGGATGTCTTCTATCAAGGGATGAGACGCTACTTCAACACGTGGAAATTTAAACATCCGGAGCCCAATGATTTTGTGCGTGTTATGGAAAAGGAGTCGGGACTTCAATTGCATTGGTACTACCGCTATTGGATCAATACCACCAAGCACATCGACTACAGTATAGAAAATGCGTTTGAGTCATTGGGTAAAACCGAAATAACACTCAAGCGAATTGGCCAGATGCCCATGCCTGTTGATCTATTGGTCACCTATAAAGATGGCAGCAAAGAAATGTTCTACATTAGCTTGAACGAGATGCTGGGGAATAAAAAGACAGAAAAAGGATCCATGAAGTGGACCGTACTTGATCCCTGGAATTGGGTAGAGCCAACTTATTCTTTTTCAATAGATAAAAGTTTAGCCGAGATTCAAAGCCTGGAAATAGATCCTACACAGAGCACGGCCGATGTGGAGCGGGGGAATAATTTAATGAAAACGAATAAATGATCCACCTAAAGTAAAGTTGGCTTAACTTCATTAAGTTGGCGTCTCAAAACAATCAGCTATGATTCTCAACTACATCTGGGTTTCCTTTTTTCTTGTCGCTTTTGTAGTTGCCCTCATCAAACTCATCTTCTTTCAGGATGTTGAAGTATTTCCTGAGATGCTCAATTCAACCTTTGACATGGCCAAGACAGGCTTTGAACTTTCCCTTTATCTCACGGGGGTGATGTCACTTTGGTTGGGGATTATGAAAATTGGTGAAAAGGGCGGTGTGGTGAAAATCCTGGCAAAGCTTGTAGGTCCTTTTTTCTCCAGATTGTTTCCAGGTGTTCCTGACAATCATCCCGCCACTGGCGCCATCATTATGAACTTCAGTGCCAACATGTTGGGCCTCGACAATGCTGCCACTCCGCTTGGTTTAAAAGCCATGAAGGAAATGCAAGAACTCAACACCGACAAGGAGGTGGCATCGGATGCGCAAATCATGTTTCTGGCCTTGAACACTTCCGGGTTTACCATCATACCTATTGCCATTATTCTGGATCGGTCCATTCTTGGGGCTGCGAACCCTACAGATATTTTTATTCCCACCTTAATAGCCACTTCTATTTCTACTCTTGCAGCCATGTTTGTCGTGAGCATTTATCAGCGTATCAATCTTTTCGACAAAGTTTTTCTCTCCTATTTATTGGGATTCAGTGCCCTAATTGTTGGAGCCGTTTACTATTTCATGTCTCTACCCCAGGCAGCGTTGACGGTTCAGTCTAGCCTGATCAGCAGTGTTATTATTATCACAATCATTATATCTTTTCTTCTATTGGGGTTGCACAAGAAACTTGCGCTCTATGAAACATTCGTGGAGGGTGCTAAAGAGGGGTTCGAAATTTCCATTAAGATTATTCCCTACCTGATAGCTATCCTGGTGGCTATCGGCATGTTTAGAAGCTCAGGTACGCTGAACTACCTAACCGAAGGAATCGGATGGATCTTTGCCAGTATGGGATTCAATAATGATTTTGTAAATGCCCTACCGGTAGCGCTACTCAAACCGCTGAGCGGTGGGGCAGCAAAGGGGATGATGGTAGAAACAGTAAAAACTTTTGGTCCGGATTCATTTACCGGCAGGTTGGCCAGCATCTTGAGGGGCTGCACCGAAACCACCTTTTACATTTTGGCTGTATATTTCGGCTCAGTTAATATCAGAAGAACCCGGTACGCGCTTACCGTTGGACTTATTGCTGATTTGGTGGGTGTAATCGCGGGAATACTTGTAGCCTATCTATTCTTTCACTAGGGTTGCTTAACGAGGTCTTTGCGACTCCCGCTTTTATCAACAAAAATCATTTTGCTTTCTCCAGCCGAGTTGGACGTCTTTATGGAAACTTCACCTGTTTGAATCTGGAAAGCCAATTCTGTCGGTTGCATTTCAAAAGCGAAAGTGCTGCACCAGGCCAATCCATCGGTGCGATATATCTTCGCCAGCGTTACCGGAAACTTATCTTCCTTTTTCTCTTCAGAAAAGGTTAAAATGTAGAAGACCTGACCATTTTCATCAGAAGTTGACATGGCTTTGGTTACAGGCATTTTTCTTCTGCTGAAAATCGTCTTGTCAACAGGAAACTCAGCCTTTACTCCCACCACACGAGCAGGATTGATTGTCATGAAATAGCCGGTAACTGTTGAATCCGCAAATTGAAATCCAGCTGTATACTTTTCTTCTACTATCACCAAGGGAATAAACTTACTTTCTGGTGTCACATCCATGAATAGTGGAATCGAGTCAGTAGCTGAAACAATCCACCTCATCGAGTTAGTTAAACCCTTCAGCGTATTTTGCTTTCTTGCCTGTTCCCTATTGGCAAATTCCAGCATGGTACGAATCAAGCTTTTCAGCACAATCGGATTTCCATAGGCATTGGTGATGAAGTGCATATAATCTTTGGCTTCATTATCGAAATTCCTTTTCATTAGTTTTTCGGTGACGCTGTCGAGCTTATTCAGCTCTTTTAATTCGGACTTGATTTGATCCGCGTGCAATTTATAGTTCACAGAATCTTTGAATTGGCTGTTGGCAATGACCTCCGATAAATATTCCAATTCTGCTATTTTCATTTCAAAAATGTCAAGCGGGAAAGGATCCGGGTCATACATTTTTAATTGGGCGCTGATCATTCTATCCGCCATCATTCGAAGATCCTCCTTCACAGAAACAGAGTCAGTTGTTAATTTTTCTCTGAGCTTGTTAATCTTTACATCGTAGGCATTCAGGTTATCCCATATCGGTTCAATTTCGTTTTCAATTTTGGTGATCGTGGCTTCACTAAAGGCCTTGTAATTCCAAAGTTCAAGATCGTCTTTCGTGAAATCGGCACTGCTATCACCATCTTTGTCAAGCTCTTTTATTTCCTTCAAGGCTAATAGCTGATTGTAGCCTGTATTCCCCAATTTATTGGAAATAGATTTATAAGAACTAAAGGATTTGAGGCTGGAGTCATAAACAGAGGCAATCCTTTTGAGATCCTCAATGTTGGTTTGGTCTGAACGAAAATAAAGTGTTTTCAGGTTGCCAAACCTGAGCTGAATATCCTTGTATAAAAAGTTTGCCTTTGAATAGAGTGATTCTGCATTGTCATAATGCACCTTTAATTCTTTAACCAGAGATTTGCGTTCTTTCAACGCCTCCATTTTCTTTTCCAGATCAAACTGAACATCAGATAGTTTGACTCCAAACTTGCCGGTGCGAAGGTCCCTCCTATTATACGCTTGATAATATTCATCATTTCTTTTCACCTCCTTTTCATCCAGCTGCTTGTTGGCTTTATCATAAAAAAATACGGCTGAGTCAAGTTGACTTATCAACAAATCGGTCTGCTTCAAGACATCTGTTTTGCCTGCTTTCTCCTGCAAAATGATACCCATGAAAAGGTAGGCATTTGGGTTGTCCTCATTATCCGCAAGATATATTCGCAGAAACGGTTCTGCCTGCTCATATTGCTTCGCATTGAGCAACACAAAGAGGTCCTTGTACTTTACCTTCTGACCATATAATGGGGTCAAAAGCGCACACAAAAAGAGTATTCCGATTAATTTCCGAACCATTTTAAGACCTAAATTGTACCAAATTAAATAAATAATGAGATTTTGTAGAATACTTTTCAACAACCGGACCAAAGAAGATCGATTTGAAACAATTAGTTAAATTTCTAACCTCCTGGGGAGGGGCCATTATAATTGTGATATTCCTTCATTTTGCGGGGCTTTTAAGCAGCATATCTTACTTTGCCCAATCAGCGATTATGAAAACCGGCCTAATGGATGCTGCCGCAGTTCCACTAAGGGAAAGTCTGCCATTCAACTATGATTTTAAGATTAAGGATCTGGAGGGGAATAAAGTCGATTTTAATCAATTCAAGGATAAAGTAGTTTTTCTCAACCTGTGGGCCACCTGGTGTGGGCCGTGCAGAGCTGAGATGCCTACCATTCAAAAATTGTATACTAAAATGGCAGATGATCCCAATGTTGTATTTGTTATGCTTTCTATAGATAAGGATAAAGACTTACCCAAGGTAGTTCGGTACTTAAAGGATAAATCATTTACATTCAAAGGGTATATGCCAAGCGGCTACCTGACAGAGCAACTAAACGTTCCCAATATTCCTACAACTTTCATTATTTCAAAAGAAGGAAGAATCATTGGCAAAGAAGTGGGTACAACCAATTTTAACTCCAACCGGTTTTATAAATTCCTAAAAGCAGAATCGGCTAAATAATTTTCTAGGCAATTCATCGAATGGCAAAATTTAGTGCTGACTACCTTAAAGAATTTTCTAAAAAAGTCTTTGAGCACTTTAAGATTCCTACTGAGCATGCCCTAATCGCTTCAGAAATTCTGGGCTTGTCTGATTTGCGTGGAATAGACTCGCACGGAGTCGCTCGATTATACAGCTATGTAGGTTTATTATCTGAAGGCAGAATTAATCCGAATCCAAAACTGAGCATTGTTCGAGAAAAGAAAAGTATTTGTACGGTAGATGGAGATAATGGATTGGGTCTTGTGGTAGGTCATTATGCCAACGAGATGGCGATGGATAAGGCTGAAAAATTTGGTTCGGGATGGGTAGCGGTATTCAACACCAATCATTATGGTATTGCCAGCTACTATTCTTTACAGGCCTTGAAGAGAGACCTGATTGGATGGTCGATGACCAACACCACGAAACTGGTTGCCCCCTTGTGGGGAGCCGAACGAATGCTTGGAACCAATCCCATTTCGATTGCCTTCCCCGGACTAAAAGAAAAACCCATTGTCATTGACCTGGCCACCAGTGCTGCGGCCTATGGTAAAATTGAAATTGCCAATCGAAGCAAAAGTAAGATACCTGAAGGGTGGATCATCGATAAGGAGGGAGAGTTTAGCGCCAACCCTGAAGACATGGTAAGTGGTGGCGCCTTGCTCCCACTGGGATCAACCAGGGAGCTAGGTGGGCATAAGGGATATGCATTGGCTGCAATGGTAGATATTTTGACGGCTGTACTGAGTGGAGCCAACTGGGGCCCCTTTGCCCCTCCCTTCGCCTTGAGACAAGAGATGCCTGAGCGAAGTGTGGGTAAAGGTATTGGTCATTTTTTTGGTGCCATGGAAATAGATGGGTTTATGGAGATAAATGAATTTAAAAAAAGAATTGATGAATGGATTGGTGTCATGAGAAACACGAAACCAGCTAAAGGAACTAATGGTGTCCTTATCCCAGGTGATCCGGAGCATCAGGAAGAAGAGATTAGAAAGAAAGGAGGAATACCGCTTGGCGAAGCTGTGATCAATGAATTAAAAACCATCTCAAAACAAACCGGGATTGCTTTTGAGGTACCCGATTAAATACTTCACGATTATTCGATACACACCGGTTGACTGCACCCGATTAATTAAAACGCTAAAAAAAAGGTGTCCTGAATGAACACCTTTAAATTTGAGCGTAGTGCGATGCTACTGCCAATACATATTTTTTTCCCTGGCTTTTTCACGGATGGCTTTGATCATAGCTGCATCCAGCATCACTTCATCAATCCCTTGCTGACTATGAGCGGAAATGTACTCCTGACGTTTTTTGTTTAGCTCCTGAATTTCAAGTTGGATTTTTTTACGTTCACTCGCTTTTTGCGCTACATAACCTTTGCGCTGTTCGACTGACATGCCCTGCATTTCGTCTGGCAGTTGTTCGGCAGGGGCCGCAGCTATCACGCTTTCATCCTCTTTTGCTGCATCCACCAAGTCCCATGATGAATTTTTATAAGCATGTGTGCTTTTTGAAACCGCTCTTTCTACTTTATTGGCCATGCCATAACTCTCCGCATTGCTATCCTGAATAGCTTGCGCTTCCTTTTTTCGTTCGCCAGATGCACCGTAGTAGATATAGGTCTTGTTCAACTGTTCATTGCATTCATCAATTTTAGAATCGTAAGGAGTAGCAATGTAAACCGTCTTGCGATTTTGCTCAATACTCATGTAGCTTCCATCGGTAATGTCTGCTCCATCCTTCCAATTCGTACGCATACCTTCATCAAAATTCCCACAGAAAATGGTGTTCACCACAACACCCTTTTCTTTGGCCACCGAACAGGCGATTCGATAGGAAACAGCGCCCTGTGTGAATGGTTCGTTGCCAGCAATAAATATCATTTTCAAATCAGCATTTGACGTAGACCACGAAAGCTGGTTAAGCGAAGTCTTGATTACCTGACCACAAAACTCGTTGCCTCCATTGGTAGTCAATGCGAATAGTTTTTCGGAGATCAAATCCAGGTCATCCGTTAAACCACTGACCTGGCGAATGTATCCTTCGGATGAGGGCAGGCCATCGTTTCCATATTCATATAATGCAATTTTGATACTTGGACGTGAACCATTTCCACATTTGGCTGCCGCCAACTCGTTTACAATTTTCCAAAGTTGCGATTTGGCCTGATTGATTAATCCGTCCATGCTATTGCTTGTATCCAATAGTAAGGCAAGCATTATTTGCTGGTCCTTGGCCGGAGCTTTGTGTAGCATTGGTTCCTCAGAATGAATGGATCTAAACCCAGATGCAATGGTGATGCCCAGCATGACAATAGCCACCTTTAATAATCTAAGGCTGATGATGTTTATGGTTTTCATAATGGTAGTTATTTAAAGTTTATTGTAGGATGCACCTTCGTGTTGTATTCCATAAAATTTCAGGCCAAAAATCCTATTCTTCCTAAGAAAGGGAGCAAAATCGGCTAGAATGAGCCAAAAAGTGGGTTGTTCAAGAATCATTCATTCCCAAACGCTACCTCATTATTTCTTAACTTCGCTGTACCCTTATCTTGCTTATTATGGAAAGTTATCCCAGTATATTCAACGATGTTATTGGCCCTGTCATGCGCGGTCCATCCAGTTCGCATTGTGCTGCTTCTCTCCGCATTGGTCGGTTGTGCCTTGATCTGATGAGTGGTGAGATTGCTGAAGTTGATATAGCGTTTGATCCCAATGGATCGCTGGCAACTACCCATAAAGGACAAGGATCTGACATGGGATTATTTGGCGGGTTCATGGGATGGGAAGCCCATGATGAAAGGCTTCCCGGCTACTTGCAAGCCCTTGAGGAGACAGGCATCAAAGTTAAAATTGATATTCATCCCATTGGGGCCACACATCCCAACACTTATAAGATTAGGCTGAAGAATAAAAACGAATCGCGTGCGCTAACTGCCTTGTCTACTGGCGGAGGAATGATACAGGTGATTGAAATAGATGGGGCAGCCGTGAGTATGGCTGGGGATTTTTATGAAACATTAATTTACGTAAAGACGGCTGAGCCCGTAGTTGGTTTTTTGGAGGGCTCGGTTTCTTATGATGAAATTAACCTGCATCGTGGTGACTCTATATTTATAGAGGTGAAGTCAGATCGGTTCATGCCAAAAGGGATCATCGAAGAGTTGAAGGCTATGGACGATGTGCTTTTCATCAAGCAATTATCTCCTGTACTTCCTGTACTGGCGCGCAAAGGCTTAACAGTCCCGTTTATCACAAGCGAAGAAATGTTGGCATACAACGAAGGAAAAAATTTATCCTTGTGGGAACTCGCTGTGCACTACGAAAGCGCACGCGGCAATATTTCACACGAAGAAGTAGTGGAAAAGATGCGACAGATCGTGCGCATTATGAGCAACGCCATTGACAAAGGTTTACAAGGGACCAGTTATCAAGATCGGATTCTCGGACCACAGTCGCTTAACTTTAAGAAGCAGATAAATAAAAAAACATTGGTTGAAGGTGATGTGTTGAATGAGGTGATTCTTTATACTTCTGCCATGATGGAAGTAAAGAGCTCGATGGGTGTGATCGTGGCAGCGCCAACAGCTGGATCTTGTGGTGCCTTACCAGGCGCTGTGTTAGGAACAGCCCATGTGTTGAAATTATCGGAAGACGATAAAGTGAAAGCCATGTTGGCAGCCGGAATCATTGGCGTATTCATAGCTGCACATGCCACCTTCGCTGCCGAGGTAGGTGGCTGCATGGCCGAGTGTGGGTCTGGTTCCGGAATGGCAGCAGCAGGCATTGTCGAATTGAGAAAAGGCACCTTGCCGCAATCGTTGGCCGCTGCTTCCATGGCCCTTCAATCTTCCCTGGGTATGGTATGTGATATGATTGCAGATAGAGTGGAAGCCCCATGCCTGAATAGAAATGTGCTGGCCGCGACTCACGCGATATCTACCGCCAACATGGCACTGGCAGATTACGATCAGGTAATCCCGTTGGATGAAGTCATTGAAACGATGAAGAAAGTTGGAGACGCCATTCCCAATACGCTTCGTTGTACCGGCTTGGGGGGGTTGGCCATTACCAAGACCGCCAAAAAGATTGAGGCGATGCTCGCAGAAAATGAGGGCGTGCAACAGAAGACTTTTTTCAAGGTTTGCTGATTAAATTCTTAAATCACCAGACCCTTGGTTCTTGTTGAAATGAACCAATACCTAGGATTGCAACAACATCTCCTTCACTTTCTCCATACCAACTCCTGCCCTGTCAATGACAAACTCAATATCATATCCGAATAAATTACTTTCCGGTTTTTTCGGATCTACAATGATTTTTCGGATGCCTGGCTTTGTATAGTGGACAAGGCTTGCTGCCGGATAAACTTGTAATGAGGTGCCCACCACCAAAAACAAGTCGGCCTGACTG
>DATCZR010000122.1:0-5420 GCA_036525835.1 Cyclobacteriaceae bacterium | reverse complement strand
AACGTATAATGCAGTTGTAACCGATGCAAATGGATGTTTATCGGCAGCAGCACCAATCATTATAAATAATGGCACTCCGATAACCATCACATCAACATCGCCAACCAACGCAACATGCTTTGGCGTAAACGATGGTTCTATTGATGTGACAGGAGTGACCGGTGGAACAGGAACGTATACTTACTCAAATGACAATGGAGCTACCTTCCAGGCAGCCAGTTTATTTGCGTCTTTAGCAGTCGGTAGTTATGATATGGTGGTAAAGGATGGCAACAATTGTTTGTCACCTGCGGTAACTGTTGTTGTAGGTAACAATACTGTTATGAGTTTTACCGCTACACCTACCGCTGCGACTTGTCTTGGAATTAATGATGGTTCAATATCTATTGCCGGAGAGACAGGAGGAGTGGCACCGTATAGTTATTCAATAGACAACGGAGCCAACTTTCTGGCATCAGCAAATTTCAGCAGCCTAGCTCCGGGGAATTATGATGTGCTGATCCGGGACGTGAATCTCTGTCTGGCTGCTACTTCTACAATCGTGGTTGGCAATGGCTCTGCGATTACAATAAATACGGTGGTCTCTAACGGTACAACCTGCAGCACATCAAATGATGGCTCAATTGATATCACGTCTGTGAGCGGGGGAACTCCACCTTACATGTATTCAATTGATAATGGTGTTACATCTCAGGCTGCCTCTTTATTTAGCTCTTTATTAGCTTCAAATTATGATATTGTGATTATGGATAATAATGGATGTTTGTCTGCTTCTCAGGTGCAATTAGTGGCTGCCGGAACAAGTGTGACGGCAACAGTGAATAATACAGATGCAACCTGTGCAGATAACGATGGGTCAATAACAATTTCAGGCGAGACAGGAGGAGTAGGGCCCTATCAATATTCTATTGACAACGGTGTAAGTTTTCAAGCTACGGGAGTTTTCAGTGGTCTGTTAAGTGGTTCTTATGATGTAGTGGTGATGGAAGCTGGAGGCTGCGCAAGCGCGGCTCAATCCATAACAGTAAATCTTCCACTCAACTGTACTCCGACAGGAAACTGTGCGACAGTAGTTATCACTCCAGTTGCCACTGCAGCTACATGCTCTCCGACAGATGGAAAGATCATGTTTAATATAACTCCAGCCACTCCTACCATTAACAATACGGGTGTGAGAATTGATATTGTAGGAACTTCAACAAGCAACACAGGAGTTTCGTTGACTAATTTTAATGACCCCTTATTTACCGGGCTGCCCATTGGGACTTACGATTATACCATTGAATATGGTGATCCGGGTTGCATTAAAACTGGAACAGTGACGGTGCTATTAGGACCTGATGTAGTTGATTTTACCGTGGCTCCCAACAGTGTGAATTGTCTTGGAACAGCGGGCGGAGTGATTTTATCGAACATCAACGGTTCTTCCACGGCAGACTATACTTATGAAGTCATCCAAACTGGAACGATTGTTCAGACTGGTGCGATCACCCAACTTGAATCACTTGGAGATGTAACTGTTATTGGCCTTGGAAGTGGTAATTTTGAAATCAAACTTTCACAAGATCAATCCGCAACTACAAGTTGTACCAGTCCGGTTCAATCCGCATTAAAACCATTTACGGTGACTGGTCCAGCGGCTAGCCTGGATACACTCTATGTTACCAAAAAGATTTCAGTTCCGGATTTACCTACTGGATCAATGATAGTAGGAATTGAAGAAAGCTTGCAAGAGCCATATGAGGTAAGATTAGAACTTACAGTTCCATTGTTTCCAGGACAGGTATTTGCTCAGGATTTTATTATTGCGAATAGAAACCCATTGAATTTGAAAATTGAGTATCAGGCCCCAAACTTATTTGCAGGCACCTATCAATTATCTCTTCGTGATGCATTAGGTTGCCGCAAAGATTATTTAGTAAATATTGCGGTTGACAACAACTTAATGATTCCGAATATATTTACGCCCAATGGTGATGGGGTCAATGAGGTTTTCTTCATCAGGAATATGCCTGACGCCACGGAAGTAATTGTATCTAACAGATGGGGTAAGCAAGTATATGCTTCCAAGAATTATCAGAATGATTGGGATGGCGGTGACATAGCCGATGGAGTTTACTACTACAGAATAAATGCCGGAGGTCAGACTTATTCTGGCTGGGTGGAATTACTCCGGGGTAAATAGTCAATTCAGAGAAGACAAAAACGTCAGCGTATCCACATTATCAGCGTAATCATCTACATCAGGTAGTTGTGCCTTTCCGAAATCAATGCTTTTATTGAACCAGGCATTTGCCGACACTGCGCATTGTAATTTATCAGCACTTTTGACGATTCTCTTTCTAAGATCTTCCTGATCGTGATATCTTTCATAGTAGATCACCGAGATAGGGGAGACAAGACCTTCACTTTCAATTAATAGCACTACCCCATTGTCATAAAAATGCTTTTGATTGACCAGGTTGATGGTTCGCTGATAATTGTAATTATTGGCGTATTTGTTATGGTTGGCTAGTTCGATGAATTTCTCCCAAACCCTTAGCGGTTTTACTAAATCATATTCTTCAGGAAGGTACAATTTTGATACATTTCTACAGCCCAAGCCAAAGTAACTAAAAATATCATCACCCAATTTTTCGAGCTCAGCATCAGTTTCTTCACCCATTAGAACGGCAATGGAAGATCTGTTTTTGCGGATGATATGAGGAACATGCTTAAAATAATAGGAAAAATACCTTCCGGTATTATCGCTACCTGTAGCTATGGCTGCATCGTAGTCATGAAGCCTTTCTTCTACTTTTATTCGGTCAGCAAACTTGGGTTCAATAGCCAGAAGTAGCTCATTTAGGAAGGGGAGAAGTACGTCATCTTGTGAAGATAATTTGATTTGCGCACAATGACCGGCCATGAGTATACTCAAATAATCATGAAAGCCTACCAGCGGTATATTTCCCGCCATAGCTACACCCACAGTTTTGGGGGAGGCTGGATTAAGGTTATAATTGGAAGCCCATTTCCGGAGCTCATCCTCATTTAGAAAATTACAGATACCATCGATTGCCAACCTTACATTGTCAGAGGTAAACCATGGGTTTTGTTGCTCTGCCTTTTTGGATATTGATTTAAAGCGATCTGATGAAAGTGCTTTTATTTCCTGACCAAGATCATTGAATGCCTTTATTCTTTCTTCTAGTTTCATGCCCAGCAATAAACTTTTGGTTGGGCCTAATTGTTTGATGGATAGCCCAACGTAGCGTATTTTGCTCGAAATTAGGTGGATTCAATAAACTTTTAAAGGTATGGCTATAAAGATTACCGATGAGTGTATTAATTGTGGAGCATGCGAGCCTGAATGTCCCAATACCGCCATTTATGAGGGTGGTGTCGAATGGACCTGGGCAGGAGGTACAACCTTGAAGGAAGAGGTTGTTCTGGGCGATGGAACTAAAGTGAATGCACAAGATTCACAAGCCCCCGTTTCAGATGAGTTTTATTATATCGTATCCGGAAAGTGTACAGAGTGCACAGGATTTCATGAAGAGCCTCAATGTGCCGCTGTATGTCCGGTTGATTGTTGTGTTCCTGATCCTGATATGGTAGAATCCAAGGAGGTTCTGACCAACAAAAAAGCCTGGCTGCATAGTGAGCAGCTACAAAGCTAGTTATCTCATCTTTGATCTCTTGATCAGATAGGCCTGCAGCACTTCTGCATAATCACTATGGGAGTTGGCTGAGATAAAGTCAATTTTCAATTGATTGCATTTTAGCTTGAGCTCCTTATGAAAGGCTGTTAAGTGACTGGTGAAACGCTCTCTGATTTCGGCCGGATTTAGCTTAATCTTTTCCCTGCTTTCCAGGTCAATAAATTCGTAAGGTCGTTCTTCAAAGTTAAATTCCAACTCAGTCTGATGATCGGTCACATGAAAGAGCAATACCTCATGCTTATTGTGCTTTAAATGTTGTAGGGCCTTGAAGATCTCATTGGAATCCTCATTACCATCAAACATATCGCTGAACAAAATTACCAATGATCTCCTGTGTGTCTTCTCCGCTATTTCGTGCAATACGCTGGAGACTTTGGTAGATTTAGGTTCTTTGCCCCCTTGTTCAATGGTCCGCTCTAATAGCTGGAATAACTTGTCAAGGTGGGTAGGAGTGGATTTAATGGGTGTGAACTCATCTATTTTATCAGAAAAAAGACATAAGCCAACGGCATCCCTTTGCTTATGCAATAAATAGCTAATGGCAGATGCCGCATAGATACTGAATTTGAATTTAGCCAGGGTATCGGCCGGGTAATACATAGAGGAGGAACAATCAATGGCTATGAGGCACCTTAGGTTGGTCTCTTCCTCGTACTGTTTGGTGTAGAGCCTATCGGTGCGGGCAAACACTTTCCAATCGATGTGTCGGGTACTTTGACCTTCGTTATAAAGGCGATGCTCTGCGAATTCCACAGAAAAGCCATGATAAGGCGACTTATGTAATCCTGTAATAAAACCTTCAACGAGCTGTTTGGCTAGCAATTCAAGGTTTCCCGACTGCTTAATGTTATCTAAATTTATCTTCACCTATCTTGCAAATAAGGGATATACCTGATTATTTAGGGGTTTGACCAAACATCATATAACGCTCCAATGGCATTTATGGTGCCTTAAGTTTGCTATAAATTTTTAATATACTATATTCGATCAGTTCAATTTACCTCAAAATCGCAACTTAAACCCAGATTCGTGGAAGAGAATAAGAACAATGGCAGGGATGAGATTTATTCGGAGAAAGTTAAGGCTGGAAAGCGCACTTACTTCTTTGATGTAAAGGCAACCCGATCTAATGACTACTACCTTACCATTACCGAGAGTAAGAAGAGGTACAATAAGGATGATGAAGGATTCACTTATGAGAAACACAAAATATTTCTCTACAAGGAAGATTTCAACAAGTTTGTAGAAGCTTTAAACAATACGGTGAATCACGTAAAGACGGAATTGATGCCTGAAATTGACTTTGCTCAATTTGATCTTCCTCGAGAAGAGCGGGAGGAGGCCAAGACCTCTGCCATAGATTCAGAACTTAAATGGGATTAATTTCCTAGCCTTTACCTAAACTGAGAACAAGCCCTTTTTAATATCGAATTATCGATATTGGAAAGGGCTTTTACTATCGAACGGCTTTTATTCGCCCATCAGTCATTATATTTGCCCCCTTTTATAACAGGATATATCTATGGCACTTCGATGCGGTATCGTTGGTCTCCCCAACGTGGGTAAATCAACCTTATTTAATGCACTATCAAATAATAAAGCAGAAGCGGCCAATTTCCCGTTCTGTACCATTGAGCCAAATGTAGGCGTAATCGCAGTGCCTGACGATCGTCTGGACGCACTTAAGAATCTGGTTAATCCTCAAAAGGTATTACC
>DATCZR010000121.1:0-29415 GCA_036525835.1 Cyclobacteriaceae bacterium | reverse complement strand
ACCACCAATAACAACACATGTTCCCGATGAAAGAGGAAGACTTGAGCGGTTGCCTAGCGGACCCACTACATCTTTGAAATAATTGCCTTCTTTCATGGCATTAATCTCTGTTGTGGTCTTGCCAACTGCCGAAATGATAATGTTTATCGTTCCGCGGTCTTCATCCCAATCGCAGACTGAAAGTGGAATACGTTCACTATGTTCATGGGCTCTGACAATGATAAATTGTCCTGCTTCTATCTTCCTTGCAATAAGAGGTGCTTCAATGGTAAAGTGAAAGGTATGTGCGCAGAGTAACTTTTTACCTACGATTCTAAAGCTTTGCGTGTATTTATGTGCCGGTGTAGCCACCAATTTGAAATAGGGCAGAAAAAACTCTGCTTCCCTTCTAACAATAAAAGCCCTGTCCCAATTGTGATTGTCATCTTTTCCTGTAATCTTCAAGAATGTCTTTAGCACCCGCTTCTCGTTATCCTCTGAGAGTAGTCCCTTGCGCAGCATTTTACCTAATGTCCTGGCTGCATTTTTCCTTACCAGGGGCTCTGGACTGGAGAGGAAGTTAAACACCGAATCGAATATGTGTTTCTTATTAGGTATACTAAACGCTTCCAAGCGTAATTTTTGAATAAGCCTCCCAACGGTATAAAGCGCCATCGATGTTACCTGATGGTTTTTGTGGTTGGCCACAATTAACATTGGACCGATTGCACTTACCGTATCTGGTATTCTGAAATAGGAGAGGACATGGATAATGTTGATTAGGCAGTCATCTTCCGTACGATATTCTATTAATTTGGGGACTATGAACTCGAGTGCTGGTTGTTCCAATCGAGCGAAGGATTTACCAAAGTAACTCACTGATTCACTGTCAGCTTGCTTGATTTCTTCGAAAAGAAATGGAATCATTCCCGGCCCAAATCTAGTAATGCATTTTTGAACCCTTACTGCCAATTTTGGAATTCGGGTTGATCCGGTATGATGGGCATGGTAGAAAATTTCAGAAAGCACCTGGGTCAGGTTATTTTTTTCTGTTAGCGTTAAATTTTCCAACTGATGAATATATTCAATGGATTTATTTACCGATTCTTCATCATGAATATCCAGGGATTGAATGATTTGGCGTACCTGATCTCTCATATCAATATCCTTTTTAGTCATAGAGGTTTCAATCATTGAGACGATTCCAATCTATGCAGAACTTATCCGGATTAGAATGATATCGCTCATAAATTAATATAAGGCAATAACCAAATCTTTGTGGCTACAGCTGAATGATAATGCAATTCTATGTGGCATCCTCATATCAGTACCTGACACTAATCATGTTTTACCTCAGTTGGTCAACTTAAATTAAATTGTTTTTGAAGTACCATTTCAAACCCTTGATTTCATGAAAAACAAAAAATATGTGACCTTGGATGGAAACGAAGCCTGTGCTTATGTGGCCTATCGAGTCAATGAGGTGTGCGCCATTTACCCCATCACACCATCATCCTCAATGGCTGAATTGGCAGATGAGTGGTCATCGCGAAAAGTTAAAAACATTTGGGGGGCTGTACCTACTGTGTATGAAATGCAGAGTGAGGGAGGGGCAGCAGGCGCCATTCATGGCGCATTACAATTGGGGGCATTAACAACCACATTTACCGCCTCTCAGGGTTTGCTCCTCATGCTTCCCAACATGTTTAAAATAGCCGGGGAATTGACACCTTCAGTTTTTCATGTTTCAGCGCGAAGTGTAGCTACTCATGCCTTATCTATCTTTGGCGATCATAGTGACGTCATGATAGCCAGAGGAACTGGCTTTGCTTTGCTGGCCTCAGCATCCGTACAAGAAGCTATGGATATGGCTTTGATTGCCCAGGCTGCCACACTTGAATCACGAATTCCATTTTTACATTTTTTTGACGGCTTTAGGACATCACACGAAATGTCTAAAGTGGAGTTGATTGATGAAGAGGTAATGAGAAAAATGATTGACCACAAGTTGGTGGATGCACACAGGCAAAGGGCACTTTCGCCAGATCATCCTTTTATAAGAGGAACAGCACAAAATCCGGATGTATTCTTTCAAAACAGAGAGGCCTGCAATCCCTATTTCAATGCCTGTCCTGAAATCGTGCAAAACTGCATGGATCGATTCGCAAAGTTAACGGGTCGCGTTTATCATCTCTTTGATTATTATGGAGCACCTGACGCAGAAAGAGTGATCGTCAGCATGACTTCTTCTACTGAGACGATTCGTGAAACGGTAGATTACCTGAATGCTAATGGCGAGAAGGTGGGTCTTGTAATGGTGAGATTATACCGACCATTCGATATTAAGAAATTCATAGAGGTACTTCCTGCTTCTACGAAGTCTATTGCTGTCTTGGATCGGACAAAGGAACCTTGTTCTCCAGCAGAACCTCTTTATTTAGATGTTTCACAGGCACTTATGGAGTCACTTTCGGATACTCCAAAGTTTAAGCATTTTCCTAAGGTGGTAGGGGGAAGGTATGGTCTTTCGTCTAAAGAATTCACACCAGCAATGGTGGTTGGTATTTACGAGAATTTAAAGGACAAGAAATTTAAAAATCATTTTACCGTGGGCATTAAGGATGATGTCACACACACGAGCCTCGACTATGATCCAAAAATTAGTATTGAATCAGATAGAGTAGTGCGTGCCATCTTTTATGGTCTTGGTGCAGATGGTACTGTTGGGGCAAATAAAAACTCAATTAAAATAATAGGTGAGAATACCAGCAATCATGCCCAAGGTTATTTTGTATATGATTCGAAGAAATCCGGCTCCATGACGATTTCACATTTACGTTTTGGTCCAGAACCTATTCATGCTCCTTATCTGATTACCAAAGCCAATTTTGTAGCCTGCCACCAGCCTTTCTTCATGGAGAAAATAAATGTGGTAGATAACCTGGCTGATAGTGGGACTTTCCTTTTAAACTCTCCATGGGCAGCAGATGAGGTGTGGAGTCATCTTCCTGAAGAGATACAAAAAACATTGATTGATAAAAAAGCAAAGATATTTACCATCGATGGACAGAAGGTAGCTAAGGAATGTGGTATGGGTAGAAGGATCAATACCATTATGCAAGTCTGCTTTTTTGCCATATCAAATGTGCTTCCAAAAGAGGAGGCTATTGAGCAGATCAAAGATTCAATACGAAAAACATATGGTAAGAAGGGGGCAGTTATTGTGGAGACCAATCTCAAGGCGGTAGACAATACACTGGCTAACCTTTATGAAGTTCAGCTTCCAGCCGCGGTAAAATCCAACTCCAAGTTGGTTGCCTCGGTTCCTGAGACCTCACCTGATTTTGTAAAAGATGTCTTGGGTCATATCATTGCCGGCCGGGGTGATGATTTACCAGTAAGCGCTTTTCCAGTGGATGGTACATACCCATCTGATACAGCTCAGTATGAAAAGCGTAATATAAGTTTGCAGATTCCGGTCTGGGAGGAGGATTTGTGTATTCAATGTGGCAAATGCGTTTTACAATGTCCTCATGCGGTAATCAGATCTAATGTGTTTGATGAATCGCTTACTAAGGACGCGCCTTCTACTTTTAAACATACCCTAAGCCGAGATACCCAGTGGAAGGAGAAAGGCATGCTGTATGCTTTGCAGGTATCTCCCGAAGATTGCACTGGTTGTAGCGTTTGTGTCGAGGCGTGTCCAGTCAAGGACAAGTCCAACATTAGTCGTAAAGCGTTAAATATGTCGCCCATCACTCCGCTAAGAGACCAGGAAAAGAAAAATTGGGAGTTCTTCAATCATCTTCCAGATTTGAATAGAGATGAAATTAGTGTGACTTCGATTGGTCAGCAACAAAATATGCGTCCGCTATTTGAGTTCTCTGGTGCTTGCAGTGGCTGCGGAGAAACACCCTATTTGAAGTTACTTTCTCAATTGTATGGAGACAGAACGGTAATTGCGAATGCAACAGGATGCTCTTCAATTTATGGAGGCAATTTACCAACTACTCCATGGGCAAAAAACAGCGAAGGCCGAGGCCCTGCATGGTCAAATTCTTTGTTTGAAGATAATGCTGAATTTGGATTAGGTTTCAGATTGGCTATTGATCAGCTAAATCAACAAGCCATTGAGGCACTGAAGCTTTCAGAAGAGTTGGTTGGTAAGCAGCTGACTCAAGAATTATTAGAAGCAAAACAGGATGACGAACCAGGAATAAAAGCTCAGCGTGAGCGGGTTGAAAAACTAAAAGCAAAACTGAAAGATAAAAAGGACGATCAGTCTGTTCAGCTGCTTAGCCTTGCTGATAACCTGGTTAAGAAGAGTGTTTGGATTGTAGGTGGTGACGGTTGGGCCTATGACATTGGTTATGGAGGATTGGATCATGTGCTGGCATCGGGAAAAAATGTAAACATATTGGTTTTGGATACCGAAGTATATTCGAATACGGGTGGACAGATGTCTAAGTCTACACCGATAGGGGCGGTGGCTAAATTTGCAGCGGGTGGTAAGCCAGGTAAGAAAAAGGATTTGGGGCTGATGGCCATGTCGTATGGCAATGTGTACGTGGCGAAAGTGGCCATGGGCGCGAAGGATTTGCAAACGGTAAAAGCGTTTCTAGAGGCAGAGCAACATCAAGGGCCTTCGTTGATCATTGCGTATTCTCATTGCATAGCTCACGGTATTAATATGGAAGCTCCACTTCAACATCAAAAAGCTTTGATCGACTCTGGTCAGTGGGTGTTGTATAGAAATAATCCAAAAAATGTAGAGGAAGGAAAGAATCCATTGACGCTTGATTCAGCTCCCAAGAAAGTTTCGGTAGAGCAGTATATGAATCTGGAGAACCGATTCAAGATGCTGTGGAAAACCCATCCAGAGGACGCCAAAAAGTACTTTGCATTTGCCAAACAGGCAGCGAAAGACCATTATGAGGAATTACAATATCTCGCAGGAAGAAAATTGAACGGTAAGGAAGTGTCATCTAACGTAACTGAAAAACAAAACTAATTATGGATCTGTCAACCAAATACCTGGGCATGAATTTGCGGACACCATTAGTGGTATCTGCCTCGCCCTTATCCGAAAAGTTGGATAACATAAAAAGGATGGAGGATTATGGTGCTTCTGCTGTTGTGCTGTATTCTTTGTTTGAAGAGCAATTTGAAAGAGAGGACCTGGAGTTGTTTCATCACACTACAGAGGGGGCAGAGAGTTTTGCTGAAGCTACCAGCTATGTACCCAATCATGAAGAGTACCGAACCGGCCCTGATGAATATTTAGATCTCTTGATTAAAGCCAAGATGGCCGTAAATATTCCAATTATTGCCAGCCTCAACGGATATTCAATGGGTGGGTGGACTCACTTTGCCAAGATGTTACAAGAAGCGGGTGCAGACGCTTTGGAATTAAACATCTACTATATACCTACTGATCTTAATATGACAGGTGAGGAAGTAGAGCAAAATTATATTGACACCATGCAGCAGGTACGGGAGAAAGTGAGGATGAAAGTGGCAGTGAAACTGAGCCCTTACTTTTCTAATCTGGCGCACTTTGCCAAACGAATTGATAAGGCTGGTGCCGATGGGTTGGTGCTATTCAATCGCTTTTATCAACCTGATATTGATCTGGAGAAGCTGGAGGTTACTCCAAGTATTTTATTGAGTAAGTCGCATGATATGCGCCTGCCACTTCGTTGGATTGCCATGCTAAAAGGAAAAGTTCATGCTGATCTGGCAGCTACCGGTGGCATACATACATCGTGGGATGTTATTAAAATGATGATGGTAGGAGCAAATGTCACTCAGTTGAATTCTATCCTTATGAAGAAGGGCTTGACAGAATTGCGCAACATTGAGAAGTCAATGGTCCAATGGATGGAAGAGCACGAATATGAATCGGTGAAGCAAATGCAGGGTAGCATGAGCGCGCAAAATGTGCCCAACCCAGGTAAGTTTGAGCGTGCACAGTACATGAAGGCATTGTCCAAGTTTGAGATTTAAAAAGGAGAAGTAGTCGCAGATCCTTGGCTTGCCCAAGTTTTGAAAGGCGCCCTTTTTTCTGCAGATTCATTATAGAAAATAAGCGTTCCAGCAGTGTAGCAAACGCATACAGGTATTGATATATAATCCGCAAGTTAACGACATAAGATAATCTCAATAGGTTGAGAGGGCATGGCTGTTTTCTGATTGACCTAGTTAAATGTAAACAAAACCTAGGAGCTTAGCCATTCTTATTCAAGGTTGGAAATGGGGGGGATAATTTTCTTCTCCATGAAAACAATCAAAATAATCCGGTTTGTATGGTTGACAACTCAGGATAATCATACTTTGAAATGGCTGATTCATTATTGCCTACTGCATGCTTGCCTTTTAATCGTGGCACCGTGTAGGCTTCCATCTCATATTCATCAAAAGGGACCATTAATTTTTTTAATTGATCTTCACCATCCACGGTCAGCCAATCTTTTTCCTTTTCTTGAGAAAGAATAACAGGCATGCGTGGGCCATCACTGGTTTTTGGATTGTTGTGAATACGTTCCATTAACTTATTAGCCCAAGTAGTTACAATGGACACCGTTGTTCTTTCCATCCCATTACCTCTCCAGATATCCCACACGCCTGCCAGTGTCACGGGTTCTCTATCTTTTCTCAAAATGTGATGCGGAAAAGTCTTCTTGTTTTCGTGATGGTGTTCATAAAATCCATCTACTATAATTAGACACCTCCGTTCCCGCACTGATTCTTTGAATGCCGGCTTTTCAAAAATGGTTTCAGATCGGGCATTGAGGGTTTGATTTTGAATCTTTACCACATCAGCAGCATTTTTAGTCCAAAAAGGAATTAGTCCCCAATTCAACATTCGAACTTCATCACTTCTTTCATTTGTAATAACCGGCAAATCAGGATGATCGAAGCCGGATGCATAGTAGATGGGCGTAACTCGTTGCAGGAGTTGATCCAGTTTTCTTAAATCAAGAAAACTGTTGCCATATCTCTTGGCGTATTTGAGTTTGGCTAAAGTCAAGGTTCTGATTTCATAGCACATAGGGCAAGTTATAGAATAGTGCCGAAAATCTAAACTTAAGTCTTTGTATATTGATCAATCCGGAGAACAGGAGATAAGCCCCCTATTACCTTTAAATGATTGTGGAAAACAGGTAATACTAGACTTATGGTATAGTAAAAAAATGTCCGCAGTTTGAAACAGCGAACATTAGAAACATTAGCATAGTATAATATAATTATTTACGGAATGCTATTGCATTATAGTGGGCTATTGCATTCCATTGTCATCATCATTGAGATACATCATCAATCCGGTGAAATCACCATAAGTTTGCTGATAGATGATTTTCCCCTCTTCATTAAAATCAAACGATTCGTACATTTTGATGACTCCTGATTTTGCCTGAGTACTATCTGTTGCGGTTCGTGTGACCTCCCAATCGGAATAATGACGCACTGAGCCATCGGGCTGCCTGGTATCCGCATTTACTCCTGGAAGTAAAGCGGGTTCATTTAATAATTTGAAGTCGTAATTTTTCCATATTTCCTGATCGTACTTCATCATTGTTTCCTTGTCCACTGAGTCTTTACCATTAAATCCAGTATCTCTCATAACAAAGTCATCTGCATACATGGAATAATCGAGGTTTTCATTTTGCCAACCTTTAAGATTAGCCAGTACTGTTTGAGCGTTTTTTTCGTAAGTTTCATTGGCTGTGTTGTTTTGCTGTTGACAGGCAAAGAAAATGAATAAGCTTAGCAGTGTAAGAATTGTCTTCATGGATTATTTATTTAGGTAAGATTCTTATAAAGGTAACAAAACTTACAGACTGATATTAAACAGTTCTGTCGGGAAGAGTACATTATTTTAAAATACAATTCGCCAAACCAGTTTGGCTACACCGGTATTGGTTTTTGGTGTTCTTATATTTAGATTTTCCAACTCGTTATAACTTTGATTTAATACAAAGAAAAAGTCTGTGCCTACCTTAGGTATCCAGTGCAGTCTAAAATTACCAGCGAGATAGTCTTCCACTGAATTCCATTGAATAAAATAGGCGACCGCCAATTTGGTATTAAAAGCATAATTGATGAATTGAGCTAACTCATTTGTATTTACACTGCCTTCAGGAAGACGTATTTTATTGTGAGTAAACTGCGTACTTAAATTCAAATGTTTGCTAAGGTTAATCCCAATCTCCAATTCAGCGGTTTTAATATGTCCGGTATAATATCCTCCCCAAGCATATTTGGCCTCAGTCCAAAGTCTCCGCCCTTGAAAGGTTCCGAATTGAAACTCTTGTCTGTACATCCAATACTTACCAGCTGGAATGCTAATCGTGCTGGTCAGATCAAAAGCAAAATCAGGGCGATCGAATTGTTGTATCAGGTTGTATTCAAAAGATTCACCACTTTTAAAAAAGAATCCGATGGGTCTGGTTTCATTGTTGAAGGACTCAAGCTTACCGGTAGATAAGGTTTCATAATAATTGAAACCCCAGGGTTTCAAATTCATTTTACGAATCCCGTAAGCTGTTAGCCAACGAGGTGTTAAGCGAAAGTTCCAACTATACTGCCTATAATTTTTACGATTAATAAATCCAGATTCTGCATTGAAATTGTTACTTACTTCACTGATCGAAGCAAAAATATCCATCGCATCATTAGGATAGTCAACAAACAATCTATAAGCGTATCCGTTGCCGTCTGGGTTTGAATTATTTTCATCTCGATACGATGTAAAACTTTGAGCATAGTTAGCGTAAAGTACCAGGTTCTTATTTTTTAGAAACTCAGATGTATTGTAGGTCCCATCTACGCCACCTACCTGATTGCTTCTGTCTCCATTGATTTTTGAGGTAGTTATAAATCCAATGTTGGATTGCTTTCCCATGTCGTGCCTATACCTAAATACTGTATGGTTAGTGGATGGTAAGGTATCCACACTCCCGGTTTGGATAGATAATAGCCCAATGTTACTTCGCCTTTCTTTTCCAAATAATCTAACTCCGGCCAATACTGGAACAGGTTGCCGATTTTCCAGCCCAATGGTTCGTGTATAAAATGCCCGATTGTTATTGCCAAGGGAGAATTCAAAATTTTGATAGCCCTCGAGAAAAAATTCACGTTTCTCGGGATAGAAAACACTGAACCGGGTCAGGTTCACGGGGATGCGATCAGCTTCAACCTGAGCAAAATCGGTGTTTGTTGTGAGGTTAAGTTTTAAGGTGGGCGTGATGTTCACATTCAAATCTGCACCTAGTTTATTCGTGTAATCGGTGGACGCTTGTTTGGAATCATCAATTCCGCTGAGTCCGTAAGGCTTGAACTCAAAACGTTTGGCATAGCCAATGTCTTCAATACCAGCAAGCGTTCCGGCATTCACAATACTTTCAAAATTAAAATCGCGGGACCAGCCCTGCCATCTTACTTGCTCATTTTTGGCTCTAATATTTCGCTCAAAGTTGATTGCCCAAATGTGTTGATCATTCTTTTTAAATTTGAGGGAAGTAAATGGAATAACAATTTCACCAAACCATCCTTCATCATGGATGGTTGTCTTGGCATCCCATACACCGTTCCAGTCTTTATTACTATTTTCATTACCGGATACCAGCAAGTCGGCACGTGCGCCTAATGGGTTAATGACAAATTCGTAACCGTTGCGCCTGTCGTTAAAAGGGCTAAGTATAATTTTGAAATTGTCATCAGAATCAAAGTCAAAGTCACGTTGCAGAAATTTAGCAACTATTGTCTTAGGATTAGATTGATATATCCAGACTCCAATGTACAAGGCTAGGGTGGTGTATACAATTGCGACCTCCGTACGTTCGGTACAGGGTTGACCGAAATACAGATCCCGCTGTGTAAAATTATTAATGCGGACAGCTTTGTCCCAAATGGGTTCATCCAAATGGCCGTCAAAGGTTAGTTGGTCCGTTGAAAATTGAGCAAGGACGGTGTCAGGCAACGAATGCTGAGCGGACAGGAATAAGGGTGCCTGGACAATAATAGCCAACAACATCCTTTGAAAGGAACACATGGCAGCCAAAATAGGTAATTAGAAATTTACCTGCCAATGATTTCTATGGTTGCCAAGATGAGGTATACTAAATCACAACCAACCCTTACGCTTAAACCAAAAGAAAATACCCAGCGTAATTAATACCATTAAGCCTACAGTGGCAAGATAGCCGTAATGCCAGCGCAGCTCAGGCATAAAGTCAAAATTCATACCATAAATGCCCACAATAAAGGTGAGAGGCATAAAGAATACAGAAAATACCGTGAGTACGCGCACTACCTCATTGGTTCGTTGTGAGGATAATGAGATGTAGATATTCAACAAGTTGGCAACATTTTCAATCACGTGTTTGGTATTGGTTTGTAATCGCAACACTTCATCTTTGAGTTGATTGTAGTGGGTAGAAGCAATTTTACCTTTTTGACTTTCGATAATGGACTTCGAGAGATCAAAAACATAATCCATTACTGAGGCCTTTCTCTTAATGTAATAGAGATTCTTTAGCAGAGAGGGAGTTTTTTTATTGAGAAATATTTTAGGTTCATAAAAATCTAGTTCACGAGCCAGTTCAGCCGTTGGCGAGGCATAACTTGATAAAGTGGAGAAAATTATTCTGAACAGAAGCTGGTGTGGTGTTGAGCATTTTCCCTTATCGACATATTTCAATTTAATAGCGTGTAAAAAATCATAATCACGCCTGTGAATAGTAATGATGAAGTTCGCTCCAATAAAAACCGCAATTTTGTCCGTTACTTCCTGAATGGTATCTGCTTCCTTAGGGGCAAGGCTACTGTAAACCCTAAGGATAATGAAATGGGTATCACCTACCATCTCAAACTTGGGTAAGTGCTCTGGCTGCAGTGAGTCTTCTACCAGTGCTTTGTGCATATTATATTTAACTGCGATCTCGTTTAATTCCGCTTTTTCTGGATTGGTAATATCTATCCATTCAAAGTTATCTTGATTTCTTTCTTTTAAAATGGTAATCATAGGGATTGGTGGTTGTTCAACTAGTCGAAAAGGTAATTGATTTTTATATTCATTGTTATCTTTTTGTTGGAAGAAGTTCAAGGGTTACCACGTAGGCACAATGATCGGAGGCAATGGGGTCGTTAATGACTTCTGATTTGATCACTCGCCACCTTAAGCCAGGAAGGTACATGACATAATCAATTTTTTTTATGGGTTTGCCGGACGGAAAGGTAAAAGCAATCTTGCTCTTATCGTAGGAGGGAGTCCACAATGATTCTAGTATATCTATCGGAGCGCTTCCCGGCTCAGCATTAAGATCCCCGGCTAAAATGGTGGGATACTTGTTGGATTTAAATATCCGATTTATTTCCTTGGTTTGGGCTATCCTGTCTTTTTCATTTTTTGTATGGTCAAGGTGTGTGCCAATAAATGCAACTGTATCGCCACCTGGTAACGCAACCAATACTTCCAATGCAGCCCGGGGTTCATTTTCCGGTGAGTGCGGAAGAGGAATATTTCTGGTTCCAATAAAGGAGTATCTTGATAAAACTGCTTCCCCATATTCTCCTCCATCGTATTTCATGGCCTTGGCAAAAATAGGTGCCAGCTTGGTTCTCCATCCCAATTCTGTGCCCAGATCATATCGCTTTGCTCTTTTAGTCATAAAATCAACCTCCTGCATAGCTACCAGATCCGGGTCAGTATCCAAGATTACCTTTGCAATGGCATCCAGATTAAAGTCGCCTTTAGTAGTGGCTCCATGCAGAATATTAAAGGATAAGACTTTAATGATGGGATTGCTTTTTTCCTGTGGATAACCTACCAGGTAAAAAAGAACAAGTAAGGTGCTAAATGATATTTTCATGAGATTCAATTTGAAAAGGTTTAACTTCCGTTCAAAGTCAAGCACATAATCTTTTTAGAAAAGGTCCATTTATCATTTTTTTTATGGAACTCACGCTTAGTTATTCCTACATTGGTTTATTCGAAAAATCAATTCAAATTATTTCATCTATGAAAAGATCAATACCAACCTTGTTATTTCTATTTCTTTCTATAATCACTTTCGCACAGGAAGTTGACCTCAATGCCATACATCGCATCAAGCAGGAGGGACTTAATAATTCTAAGATAGAAGAAATAGCATTTCACCTTATTGATGCTTGCGGGCCCAGACTAACCAACTCACCGGGGTACAAACGCGCGGCAGACTGGGCAGTACAACAGCTTGGGGAATGGGGGTTGAAAAATACAGCACTCGAGAAATGGGGAGATTTTGGAAGAGGATGGCAGGTTGATAAAAGCTATGTAGCTATGACTTCGCCCTATTATTTGCAATTGATTGGAACCCCAAAAGCCTGGACAGGAGGAACTGATGGTCCTGTTAAAGGCGAGGTGATCCTATTGAACATTACCACTGAGCAGGATATTGATAAATTTAGAGGACAGATTGCTGGTAAGATTGTTTTGGTAAAATCTTCAGCCAGCACCGACCCGACTTTTGTAGCTGATGCTTCCAGAATGTCAGATGAGGAACTGGATAAACTGGCGAAACAACCCATGGGAGCCAGCAGACGATATTCACCTGAGGTTATTGCACAATACATGGCCAGAAGAGCGCTGAGCAGGAAGGTAGATGAGTTTCTAAAAAATGAAAAGGTATTAATGGTAATCAAAGGTACCCGGGGAAAACATGGAACTTACTTTACCAGTAACGGTGCGTCCTACAGTGTAGAGACTATTCCAGCGATATCTGAATTGGAAACAGCGCCAGAGCATGCCGATTTATTAGCTAGATTAATCGAAAAGGATGTAGCTGTAAAAATAGAAGCAGAAATTAAGACTACATTTTTTCCAAATCCCGCTTCCTACAATGTAGTTGGAGAGATTCCCGGAGCCGACAAGGAATTGAAAGCAGAGTTAGTTATGTTGGGAGGTCACCTTGACTCATGGCATGCAGGTACAGGTGCCACTGATAATGCTGCAGGTTGTATTGTCATGATGGAGGCTGTACGCATATTGCAAGAGGCTGGGTTAAAACCCAAACGAACTATACGAATCGCTTTATGGTCAGGTGAGGAGCAGGGGCTTTATGGTTCGCGCAACTACGTAAAGAATCATTTTGCCGATCCGGCAGACATGAAACTAAAAGACGAGCACAGTAAGCTTTCGGGATATTTTAATATTGATAATGGCACGGGTAGGATCAGAGGTATCTATTTGCAAGGTAATGATGCGGTACGACCTGTATTTGAAAAATGGTTCGAACCTTTTGCTGATATGATCGACAACACAACAGTGACCATTCAAAACACAGGAGGAACGGACCACCTGTCATTTGACAGCATTGGTTTACCGGGGTTTCAATTCATTCAAGATCCAATAGAATACAATACCAGGACCCATCATACCAATATGGATACTTACGAGCGGTTGATGATGGATGACTTAAAACAAATGGCTGTAATTGTAGCATCCTTTGTTTATAATACCGCACAACGCAATGACAAATTGCCTCGCAAGCCGCTACCGGCAGCCACGGGACCAAGTCAGTTTGATTAGCATTGTTTAAAGGAATAGTTGTCAGGATAGAATCATGTGATGACTATTCCTTTTTCTCTATCATAAGGAATGATGTTGTCCCACTCGTTGGCTGCAGAGCGAGATACAAAGGCAACCACCGGTTCGGTATCACTCATATTGAACACTTCATGTGGAACACCAGACTTAATGAAGATAAAATCTCCCGTTTTGTTTTCTAAAGTCTTTTTTAATTTATCACCAAACTCATGGCGCACGTTGCCTTCGAGTATGTATAGCATCACTTCAAAGCCATCGTGTATGTGTGCATAGGCAACTCCACCGGGAGGGATGGTCGCAATATTAACCGAGAGCTTCTCTGACCCTACGTTTTTTTGAGACATGCCCTGCTTATAATGAATACCATTCCAATCGCGATTTCCTCCGCCCCCTCTGATGGTCATGATGCCGCCATGATCTTCAACAGCATTGAGTTCAATATTGTCTTCTTTCTTTTTAAAATGTTTCATGGTAATAAAAATAAAATTACTGAACAATCAATCTTGGATAGTATGGATTTTGATCTATTTATTTGATGTCTATTTTAATGTTGTTAATTATATTTCCATTTACGTCCACGTTTACAATCTCGTATCCGAATCTTTCAAGACCAGGTTGAATTGAATTCTTGTCGCCAACCACAACAATTTTCATTTCTTCGTAGAGTAAGTTTTGTTTCGCCAATTCGTTGATCCGATCAACTGTCAGGGTATTTATAATGTCATTTTGCTTTTTTACGTAGTCAGTTCGAAGATTGTAATGGATAATTCTTCTCAGGAAACTGGTCTTCTGCCAAGGTGCTTCATAGGATCTCGACTCACGTTGTCCAATTGAATTATTTATAAAGTTCAGCTCCTCCGAGTTGATAACCATATGTATATCCTTTGGGCTATCCTGATCTCAGATTGTGGTGCTTTTTCTTTAACATTTACTCACAATCCCAATTTTCTACAAGAGCAATTAAAAACAAGGAGAAAAGCGAGAGAAATGTGATAATTAATTTTTTCATACAATTAATTTATTATTGAATATACCAAATCTGGTACTGAGAAAATACTTATAAAGTGCTCAAAATATCTCTCTTAAAAGGTTTCTATAATGTAACTTATTAAGACAATGACTAGCGCCAGTGGAATGATCCACCTTATCCAAAATATCCCCAGATTTCTGGCTGCCAAATTACTTTTGTCCAAAAGGAACATTTCTTGCATTGCACTATTCTTTCTCAATCCCCAAGTCAGCCCCAGGACACATAAAACGCTACCCAACACTTGCATGCCTGATCCGAGTATCAAATCAAGATAGTTAACCAGTGAAGGGTTTAGGCTACTCGGTAGTGCCAGTATAGCTTGGATTAGACCAATTGTAAGTAGCAACTTTTTGGAATTTAGATTTGGCTTTTCATTTCTTATGCTTACAAAGGGTACCTGATAAGCAGCGATAAGAGACAGAAAGGCTACCAAGGAAAGAGTAACAAGAAAAAGCGAGCCCACTATTCTACCACCGGGCATCGTACCGAAAAGCTTTGGAAAGGTGTCAAAAATAAGTCCAGGACCAGATGCCATATCAAGTCCAAACACAAGGATGGAAGGAATTAGGAACAAACTAACGAGCAGTGATGCGCCTACGTCTCCCAGTCCAGTGAGCAATGCCATTCTCGGGATGCTCTCATTGGGTTTCAAATAGCTGGAATATACCACTACAAACGTGCCTCCGAGGCCAACAGAGAAAAAGGCTTGACCCAGGGCCGCAAAAATCTCACTTGATCCTAATTTAGATAAGTCAGGCTGAAGGAATAATTTGAACTGATGTCCTGCATCTGGTAGTGTTAATGCATGAAAAATCATGTACAAAAGGGAAACTACAAACAGGGGCATGACAATTTTACTCAGCCACTCAATCCCTTTGATTAACCCTTTATGCATTATGTATAAACAACTGATAATTAGTACTATAGTTACACTATACTGAAGCCAATGATTAGAGAGTAGTTCACCGTAAGTTGCCTGATTGGCAGGACCAAATCCTACTATAATCGAATAAGCAGCAGTGAATACCACATTCGAAACTACCACGGCATAATAGGATCCAGAAATGGTGATCACGATCAGTAAAAAGCCGCCTATAATAAATCCAGTTTTCTGACCAAAAACCAGTCGAAAGGCATCGATTGTTCCTTTGCCACTCATGCGGCCCAACGTCATTTCTGCCATGAGCGCAGGGAATGCAAAAAGAATAGTGAATAGTAAATAGACTGCAAGGAAAGCGCTACCGCCATAACTTCCCATCATGTAGGGAAATCGCCACACATTACCCAGGCCAACGGCAACCCCCACCATGGTAAGTAGCGTGGTAAATCGAGAGGTATATTGTGTTTTTAACTCAACCATTGGGGGCACAACTGTTCACCAAATAATCTTCTAAATTGACAATATAGCGATACCGGAGCTATCGATAATATTAGATCATCTGAAACATAGTTCGGCCTTTTTGTCGGGAAGGTAGTATCTTCGTACAACCTAAATTTGTGCTAGATTACTTACCCCTGTTTATTATCATCGTTGTCGCCTGGTTGGTGCCGATGACGCTCTCTTGGCTGGAGATATCAAAGCTGCCATCCGTTATCGTGGAGATTGTGATGGGCGTAATGATAGGCCCATTTGTATTGAATCTGGTATCAGGAGAAGAGTCCTCACTTAATTTTTTGTCCTACACTGGATTTCTTTTTCTTATTTTCCTCAGCGGCCTTGCCTTAAACATTCAGAAAATAATTTCTTCCTTTCCACGAGGCAGATTGAAAGCAAGGTATTTTGTAACCAACACTTTCCTGGTGGCCTTCCTTATTTATTTTGGAAGCCTAATCCTCTCGGCATTGGTGGTTTACACATTGCCTTTTTTTCCTGACATAGATAAAGTCTTCTTAACCATACTCTTGCCATCGGTTGCGCTGAGCATCATCGTACCTATTATTAAAAATGACGGAGAGATTGAAAGGAAATTTGGGCAGATTATTCTATTGGAAGGGGCTATTGCTACCATAATGACCATTCTTCTGATTGCGGTGTACTCGGGTATTTACCGGAATAATGGATTTAAGTTTGAGTTGCTTCTGTTTTTGGTCATTTTCGTGGTGTTTTACATTGCCTACAAAGTGGGCACGGTACTTATTAAGGTCCCACTCTTTCAAAGAATACTGTATAAACTTGAACATGCCGCATCTCAGATTCGCATTCGTGGATCTATTGCTGTATTACTGCTGTTTGTTGTCATTGCCGGTGCCGTCAATACAGAACCGGTATTGGGTGCCTTTTTTGCCGGAACTTTGTTGTCCATTTTTTTTACCAAGGATAGGTCAGCTTTATTATTTAAACTGGATGGTATGAGCTACGGCTTCTTTATTCCTATCTTTTTTATCATGGTAGGTGTAAACCTGGATATGAATTCTTTAAAGGATTTTGGTTCGAGCTTTGGATTCATTTTTTCTCTTTTGGTCACTTTTTATGTGACGCAGTTGGTACCAGCAGCCATTATGGTTAAGTTATTTGGTTGGAAGAAAGCCATGTCATCTGGATTGTTGCTCACTTCCCGGCTGGGTCTTACCATTGCAACAGCGCAAATTGGGTTGGGTCTTGAGCTTATATCTCCAGCTATCAATGCGGGTATTGTGGTGGCCTCCATTTTAACAAGCGTGTTGTCTCCATTGCTTTACAAATATTTAAGCGGCGAAGTTGATCATTATTATAGCATCTACATTGTAGGTGGTGGTCAAGCTGGATTGGAATTGGCTAAACGATTAGATCTTCATCGGATATCTTATTTAGTAATAGAGTCTCAGCGAGAGCAATGGGATGAGCTTCAGCAAATCGGCATTGAATCTATTCTTGTAGATGACTTGAAATTAGAGACTTATCAGGCCTTAAAGATACGACCGGTAGATACGGTGGTTGTGTTAACCCAATCAGATAAGAAAAACCTTAAAATAGCTGAACTGATCAGAAATCAGTTAGGTCATAGTAAATTGGTTACTGTGACTACCAAACCAGAAATATTCAATGAGCATAAAGAATTGAGTGAAATGCTGGTAGTCAATGCCTATGAGATTGTGGCCAGTAGGTTAGAAAGCGAGATTATGAGGCCCACCACGACCCACGCATTGGCTGATAGCTTTGGTGTTTACACGGTCGAGGAAATTCCTGTGCGGAATAAAAAAATGGATAGAAAGTTGGTGAAGCGTATTCCATTTCCACAATCAGGCTCATTGATTGTGGTGAGAAGGGAAAATGAAATATTTATTCCACATGGTGATACACATCTCTTGATTGGGGATCTGGTGACCGTGATTGGTGATGCATTGGCATTGGAGGAATTTCGAAATTTATTGGACTAAAAATGGATGAGACGAGTCTAATTGAGGAATAGGAATTTTGATTTAAACGAAATTTTGGTGGACATAAACAGATCCTAGTTGCGAAAAGGATTATTCAAGGTGATTTTATTAAAAGTTTAAACATCTATTGAGGTTGAGCACACCCTGGTAATTATTCTTTTAAATTGAATATTTATGTAAAGAAAATCCAGGACTTGACTATAATTCTGTAGGGATTAAGGAAACTAATATGGACAGAATTCGTAGACCTTTTAGCGTAGTTGTCGCTCTATAGGCCGAATGAGCCATAGAACAGATTTTGCGTATCCTTTTAATTGGCAAATAATTAACTAATCACTAAATACTCTATGAAAACAATGAGAATGATGCTTGCAATTGCGTTAATGGCTATGACCGGTATGGCTGGTGCACAAAGCGCAGATCAAATAATTAAGTCTTATTTTGAAAATACGGGAGGCGTAGATGCCTGGGGTAACCTCAAGGGCATTAAGATGCGCGCTAAAGTAAATCAAGGTGGTATTGAAATTCCATTAGAAATTGTTCAACTAAAAGACGGAAGACAATACACTAAAATTACCTTTCAGGGACAGGAAATTAAGCAAGGTGTGTTTGATGGAGCCAGTTTGTGGAATACAAACTTTCAGACCATGAAGGCAGAAAGGGCTGACCAAGAGAGTACATTAAATGCAAAACTGGATGCCAATGATTTTCCTGATTCATTTTTTGACTACAAAGCAAAAGGTTATCAAGTAGAGTTGGCCGGAAAGGAAAATTTCGATGGTGCTGAAACTTTTAAGTTAAAACTTACCAAAGAACCACGCACTATTGATGGTAATAAAGTGGAAGATGTTTCTTATTATTTTTTTGAAGTAGAATCTTTTGTACCCATTGGACAAGAGTCTGAAATAAAAGAAGGGCCAGCAAAAGGACAGATATCTCAAGTCAAGATGAGTGACTATAAGGAAGTTTCAGGTCTATACTTCCCTTATTCCATGGTACAGGGGTTGAAGGGAGGGCAATCTCAGCCATTTGTTATTGAAAGCATAGAAGTAAATCCAACTGTATCGGATGCAGATTTTGCATTTCCTCAGTAATAAATAAATACAACCATGCGAAAATTATACATTTTACTGGCGGCCTTAGGCTGTCAATTCGCCAGTTATGCCCAGGAAATTGTACTGACTGGCGATGAATTATTTGGGGATTTAAAGGCACGTCAAATTGGACCGGCGATCATGAGTGGTCGTATCATTGATATTGAAAATCACCCCACCAATGATCGGATCATATATATAGGTGCAGCAGGCGGAGGGGTATGGAAGTCAGGAAACGGAGGGATGTCCTTTGCACCAATATTTGACGAGTATCCACAATCTATTGGAAAGGTAAAACTGGATCCTCAAGATCCGGATAATGTGATTTGGGTAGGGACAGGAGAAATATGGACGAGGAACAGTGTGTCTATAGGTGATGGACTTTATAAATCCGTGGATGGTGGAGTAACCTGGAAGAAGAATGGATTTGAAAAGTCTGAGCGTATTAGCAGCATTGAGATCAATCCGAACAACACGCAAGAAATGTATGTGGGTGTACTCGGTGCACTTTGGGGCGACAGCGAGGAGCGTGGCGTTTATAAATCTAACGATGGAGGAGCTACCTGGAACAAGGTACTGTTTGTGGATGCAAAGACCGGATGTTCTGATTTGGTGATGGATCCGAAAAATCCAAACATTCTTTATGCCAGCATGTGGGAGTTCAGAAGAACAGGTTGGTCGTTTAATTCTGGAGGCACAACTAGCGCATTGTACAAGTCAACAGACGGAGGTAAGAATTGGAACAAAATTCATAATGGATTTCCGAGCGGTAAATTGGGTAGGTTTGCGTTTGCACTAGCACCATCTAACGGCAATATCTTATACGCGGCCGTTGAATCTGAAAAAGATGAAGACAAAGGCTTATATCGAAGTGATGATGGCGGTGCAAGTTGGAAGCACCTGAATAAGGATTTCGGGTTAGTGGTTCGTCCTTTTTATTTTTCAAGAATCACGGTGGATCCTAAAAACCCTGATGTGGTGGTAAAAGCCGGATTGTTTGGATCTATTAGTCGTGACGGAGGAAAAACTTTTAAGGATTTAGGACGAATGCATCCAGATATTCATGATATCGTTTTTGATATCAAGAATTCAGATAGAATGTACGTGGCTTGTGATGGTGGACTTTATCGTTCTTATGATGGTGGTAATACCATGGAAATCGTGGCCAATTTACCGCTGTCCCAATATTATCACCTCAGTCTCGATGATAAAGAACCATACAATATATATGGTGGACTTCAAGACAACGGCTCGTGGTATGGACCCTCCAGTTCTCCGGGAGGCATAGAAGCAAGAGACTGGCATAGTGTAGGTTTTGGAGATGGCTTTAGAGTGCTAAAACATCCGAATCGGAATATTATTTATTCTGAAATGCAAGGAGCAGAGAATGTATGGCGTTATGATATTGATCGGGAACAATCAAAAACCATTCAGCCGTTGCCAGTACAAGGCGATCCCAAACTTAGGTTCAACTGGAATGCGCCGATGGCAGTGAGCGCTCACAATCCAGATCGATTTTATATGGGTAGTCAGTTTGTTCATAAGTCAAACAACATGGGTGACAGTTGGGAAAAAATCTCTCCTGACTTAACCACGAATGATCCGACAAAGCAGAATCAGGAAGATTCAGGAGGATTATCAAAAGATAATTCAGGTGCAGAAAATCATTGTACCATTTTCACCATAGCTGAATCAGACCTGGATGAAAATGTTATTTGGGCAGGTACTGATGATGGTAATGTGCAGGTGACTCGTGATGGTGGCAAAACCTGGACCAACACGACTGCCAATATTCCGGGTTTACCTAAAAATACATGGTGCTATCATATCGAGGCAAGCGCACATGATAAGGCTACTGCCTATGCTGTATTTGACGGACATACCAAGAACGACATGAATACCTATGTATATAAAACAGCAGACTATGGTAAGACATGGACTTCACTGGTAACTGATAATCTGTATGGCTTTGCCCGTAATATCCAGGAAGATTTTGAAAAGCCAGGACTTTTGTTTTTGGGCACCGAGTTCGGCCTATTTGTATCCATTGATGATGGAAAGCATTGGAGTCGGTTCACCAACAACATGCCTGCTACTGCAGTTCACTATATTGATATTCAGAAAAAAACCAGTGATTTGGTGATGGCCACGCATGGCCGGGGTATTATTATCATTGATGACATTACCCCGTTGCGAGAAATCAACCAGGAGGTTTTAGCGAAGGATGTACACTTCTTTAAAACAAAGCCAGCCATTATTGACGAGAAGACTTCTTTTGGAAGGACTGCAACTGAAATGGAATTCGTGGGCCCTAATTCATCTCGTGATGCTAAAATCAGTTATTACCTGAAGAAGAAACACATATTTGGCTCTATGAATATTGAAATCCTCAATCAGGAAGGAAAGAAGATGATAGAGCTAACACCGGGGAAATCCAAGGGTATTAATGTAGTGCAATGGAATGGATACACTCGCCAACCAAAAATGGCTAAGGCTAAAACGTTGAGCTTTGGCGGTTTTACACCCATGCGTGCTCCTGCCGGTGAGTATAAGGTAGTAATGACAAAAGGAAAGGATAAGTATGAAACTTCAGTATCGTTGATACCCGACCCGAAATCCATTTGGACCGATGAGGATCGCAAGCGACTTGAGGTAGTGTCAAAAAAACTATTTGACATGTCAGAAGAGCTTGCTTACATGGTTTATGAGATTGATGAAACCATGGCACATGCAGAAAAGATTAGTGAGTCAGGATCAAGTGGGAAGAAGATGTCTCAACCAGTGATTGATGAGTTGACAAAACTCAAAAATACACTGGTCGTGACTACGGGCGATAATTATGTCGGCACGGCTGAAAAACAATTGCGTGAAAAGCTTGCAGACTTGTACAGTAAAGTAGCATCAGGATTTACGCCTCCATCTTCTTCAGAATTGGAAAACCTGAAATTGCTTGAGGATACTTTCAATAAGGCCAAGTCAGACTATTCGTTAACAAAAAGTAGAAGAATAGGTAAAATTGAAAGTTATGGAGCTAAAAATGGTATTGAACCTGCCAAGCTCATGACTTTTGAAGAATTCATAGAAAAGTAACATTCAATTTTAGATTAAATAAATCCCCAGCCTTAGTAGGTTGGGGATTTTTTTTTGAAAGAATGTAGCCTTAAATTACCATGTAGTCAGAAACGTGAAGAATGATCCAAGCTAAAGCCAATCAAAATGAAATTGAATTGTGAAACAGCGATTGTTACAGGAGGTTCGAAAGGTATTGGATTTGGAATTGCCGAAGCGTTGGTAAAGAAAAATGTTAAAGTAGCCATTACAAGCAGAAGCTTACAAGCAGCTACCAAGGCTTGTGATGCGCTGAGTAAGATACCAGGGGCTGAGGTACTTGCTATTCAAGCAGATGTTAGAAATCGGAAAGAACAGGAAGATGCTGTCAGGCAGGTTCTTGATAAATGGGGCAAATTAGATTTGCTGGTGGCCAATGCAGGACTTGGCCACTTTGGCTCAATTGAAACATTAACACACGAACAATGGGATGAAACCATTGATACCAATTTGACCGGAGTCTTTAATAGTGTGAAAGCTGCGCTGCATGAATTGAAGAAATCTAAAGGATATATCATTACCATTTCCAGTTTGGCTGGAACTAATTTTTTTGCAGGAGGGGCCGCTTACAATGCAAGTAAATTTGGGCTTACCGGATTCACGCAGGCTATCATGCTCGACTTGCGCAAGTATGGTATTAAGGTAAGCACCATTATGCCTGGTTCAGTATCTACCTATTTCAATGATCAGTCACCCGGCCAGGCTGACTCCTGGAAAATTCAAATTGAAGATATGGGTCAGGTGGTCATAGATTTGTTGGAAATGAATCCGAGGACGCTGCCCAGCAAAATTGAGATTAGGCCATCTGCACCTCCGGGCGCCTAGCCGTCAATGAATTTTAATTTTTCTTGGGGGAGGTAACACGACAAGGTTTGGCTTTCCTTGGGCATACCATGTCAAGCGCGCACTAAAAGGAATCAAAGAAAAAGTGAGATGCAGGAAGAAATAGAGATGAGTGCCACCTCACAGCAGGAATGGTTTGACCTCATTGTAGTTCAAAAGACTGCTTTCTATAATAAATTTTGTTGATATTGTTCATAAAAATCTTTGAATGAAAATATATGGAGTTGCCATCCTTGCAGGATGTTTTTTGGTGGGTCAAATTATTGGCAATACAATTGGTCATTGGGTGAATATACCGGGCAATATGGGAGGTGTGGCTTTTGCCATGTTTTTGCTCATACTGGTCAACGAACGCGCGAGAAAAAAAGGTTTATTAAAAGAGGAAACGGTGGCGGGTATTCAATTTTGGAATGCAATGTACATACCGGTAGTTGTTGCCTTGTCAGCCACCCAGAATGTGCGCGCAGCCTTAACGGGGGGATGGGTGGCACTTGTTGTGGGCGTGGTAGCCACAGGTTGCTGCCTATTGTTAGTGCCGCTACTCTCAAAAATTGTGGTAAAGGGAAATAATCACGACACAACTATCTGATTATGCAAGTCATTGAAAAAGTAATCAGTAGTAATGGATTGGTTTTTGCCTTCTTGTTCGTGGGCGTCATCATGTTCCTTTCCTATTGGTTTTCTAAAAGAGTTACGAGGAACAAGATTCCTGGAGCCGCCATCGCCATTATAGTGGGGTTGGCCTTGGCTTTTTTGGGTAATGACCATGGAATCGCAGACGTAGGGATATTTTCAGGAATGGCTCTGTTGGGTGGTCCAATGATGCGTGATTTTACCGTAGTAGCTACCGCCATGGGTGCCAGTTATATCGAAATCAAACGAGCAGGATTAGCGGGAATAATTTCACTGTTGGTGGGCGTGATAGCTGCTTTTGTAATGGGTGCAACGCTCGGTTATTTGATGGGCTATACTGACGTAACAAGTGTTACCACCATAGGAGCAGGAGCATGTACGTTTATAATTGGTGCCATAACAGGGTCTGCCATTGGGGCTAGTTCGGATGTGATCGCGATTAGCATCGCAATTGGAGTAATCAAGTCAATCATGATCACCGTAATTACACCAATCATTGCCAAGCAGATTAGTTTGAATAGTCCGCACTCGGCCATGGTTTTTGGTGGGCTAATTGGAACAACGAGTGGGGTGGCAGCCGGTTTAGCCGCTACAGATCCTAAGTTGGTTCCTTATGGCGCGCTTACTTCCACTTTTTATACCGGGCTTGGTGCTTTGTTGTGCCCCACTATATTGTTTATGATCGTTCAGTGGATATTAGGATAAATTAAATTCAGGCTATGGATGAAATCATTCAACAGTTAAGATTAAGTATCGAGGACGAGATATTTTCTCGGTCAGAAAAAAAATCCATTAAGGCTTTGCTGGGTGATACGCCGTTAGGAATTGAGCAACTCAATTTTTTACGAAGCAAGGTTTATGAGATTGCCAATGAGAAGGCCAATGCTGATAATTTCCCTTTTATTTTAGAATGGATAAAGAATGCCAACAGCGCATTAATTCCTAAAGATTCGGATAAGTCCAATGCTTTCTTCAGTCCTGGTGACGCCTGTCGCAATATCATTATCAACCAAATTATGTATGCCTCATCGCGAATCAATATTTGCGTTTTTACAATCAGTGATGATCGGATAGCCAATGCCATAATCGAAGCACATAGGCGAGGGCGGGATGTCAGAATAATTACCGATAATGATAAATCCGAGGACATGGGTTCCGATATTGCCCGGCTCCACAAAGAGGGGGTTGCCGTCAAAATGGATAGTACGCCGAATCACATGCACCATAAATTTATGGTAGTGGACGATAGCGCATTAATTACGGGTAGTTACAATTGGACCCTAAGCGCTGCCAAATACAACCATGAAAACGTGTTATTGACGACTGAAGGTGGGCTGGTTAAATCGTTTCTAAAGGAATTCGGTCAACTCTGGAATCAAATGGAGCCTTTTGGAAAATAGTGGAGATATTTTGGGTACAAACGAATGAATTTACTGTGCCGTGGAACTTTTGCCTTAACAACTTGTTTTCCATATACTTAAAAGCAGATATTTTGGGAAATTAGGGTATTTTTGTACCTTTGCTGGCGGTTTAACGTACATAGCCTTGAAACTGCCTTCCTCAGTATTCTAGCCAACCTAAGTATTTATCAAGTCGAACTTGAAAAGTTGAAGTTGGAGCATAGCCTCCTGATAGAGGTGAATTTTGAGGAAAAGTGATAGAACCAAAGAAGTAAGTATATATAAACATTTAATTTAATCGTTAATGCGTCAATTAAAGATAACCAAGCAGATAACAAATCGTGAAACGCAATCACTTGATAAATACCTAAGTGAGATTGCCAGAATTGATTTGATAACTGCTGAAATGGAAGTTCAGCTTGCCAAGCGTATTCGTGAAGGAGATAGGGTGGCATTGGAGAAAATGGTAAACGCCAACTTGCGTTTTGTGGTATCAGTGGCTAAGCAATATCAAAATCATGGTTTAACCCTGAGTGATCTCATCAATGAGGGTAACCTGGGTTTGATTAAGGCCGCTACGCGATTTGACGAAACAAGGGGATTTAAATTTATTTCCTATGCGGTATGGTGGATACGCCAAAGTATACTTCAGGCGCTTGCTGAACAATCAAGAATTGTACGGCTGCCTTTAAATAGGGTGGGATCTCTAAATAAAATCAACAACGCTTTTTCAGAACTGGAGCAAAAGCACCAACGTGAGCCTACTGAGGATGAATTGGCGGAGGTGATGGAGATGACGCCAGAGGAAATCAGAACAAACTTGACTTTCCGGGCACGCAAAGTATCCATGGATGCTCCTTTTGCTCAGGGCGATGGAGATGGTACGCTGTTAGATATCATGGAAGACGAAAGCGCGGACATTCCTGATGCTGACTTAATGGTGAAGTCACTTCAGGTTGAAGTAAAGCGGGCGCTAGCTACGCTTAGTGAGCGAGAATCGCAAGTAATTTCATTGTATTACGGCCTTTCAGGAAGTCATGCAGTAACATTGGAGGAGATTGCCGATCAGTTTGATTTGACCCGTGAGCGGGTGAGACAAATAAAAGAAAAGGCGACTCGCAAGCTTAGACAATCATCCAGAAGCAAAGAGTTAAAAGCTTATTTAGGGTAAGCTTAAGAATAAATAGTCAAGGCTGTTGCCTGTCAAATGAAAGTCATGGAATTGCATGACTTTTTTTGTTTAGGGTGAGTTTTAATTTGCGCACGCTAATTTCTATACAAGCCTGCTTTCTGTTTATTTGTATTAAATTTCTATACGTTATACCCTTCATTGAAGGCTGCTCGTGAGCTCATGTGTGATTTTTTGCTTGGAAAAGATCGGATCGATTCTCGCACCGAGTGTAAGGAAGCACTCTTAAGAGGATAATTTGGGTTTCCAATTCGAGCCATTTGCTTTTCCTATATTTTTATTGACCTGATCAATGGGGTCAATCACTTCATTCCGTTTTACTTGGTTGGAATTGTTGTGGCTGGAGTTATTATAGCCATGAACAGGAACAGGAAGTCAAAAAGCGCTTCCATCATTATTTTTGTTTTTTCAAATCTCATCATTTATTTATTTACCACCATAGTCTCACCCCTCGGTGGTGTCTTTCTCTATTTTACAGCCATCTCAGCGGCCGCTCTCATTCTATTTGCCAGAACTGACCGTTGTGTGGGATATATTTTTGTTATTATTTCTATTATGCTGGGCCTACTTGCTTATTTGCTGAATTGGTCTCCCATCAATGAATTGAACCGACAGCTTATGAGCTTACCAGCTTTGTTACCAACTACCTAATTGGAATGCTATGCTGCGTAATGATCATCAATTTTGCCATTAGCAGATACAACGAGTCAGAGAAGTCATTGGAAGATAGTATTCAGGCAAGGGAAGTAGCGGAAATAGCGTTAATGAAAAAGAACGAAGAACTGGAAAAAGCCAATCAGGAATTGGACCGATTTGTATATAGTGCCTCCCATGACATGCGTGCTCCTTTGAGTTCACTCTTTGGCTTGATGGAAATTGCGAGGCTGACCAACAAGGGTGAAGAGCTCAATGAATATTTTATGTTGATGAAAAAGAGGATCCTGACCATGGAGGTATTTATTAAGGGAATCACCGACTATTCCCGAAACTCTCGCACAGAAGTTGAAGTAGAGGAGACTAGATTAATAGATCTGGTCAACGAGGTACTTACCACGATTGGCTTTTTGGCTTAGGATGCTGCCATAAAACGAAAGCTCGAGATTTCTCCAGACCTTGTTATCCGGTGTGATGTCGCCAGGCTTAAGGTGATCATGAGCAATCTCATTACTAATTCTATCAAGTACCATAGTTCCAGCAAACCAGATAGGTTGTTTAAAGTAAGTGCAAGAGAAGAGGAAAATGGGTATGCGATTGCTGTATCAGATAATGGTATTGGTATTGCAGACCAAAACCAAGACAAAATTTTTGATATGTTTTTTAGCGCCGCCGAAACTTCAGAGGGGTTCCGGTATCGGTCTTTACATTGTACGTGAGAAGGTTGAGAAAGTGTCAGGGAAGATCAGTGTAATTCTAAATTAGGTGAAGGAACTACCTTTACCCTACACTTGCCCAAAAATTCAACCGGATTCCTCAAGTAAAAAGACTAAACGAGTCTAAATCGTTGGGGGCAAATCTCTAGCGGTGAGTTTTGGTCAGTACAACCGGTTTCCCTGAAATACTTTCGATTCGCTTATGCTGCTCACAGGGCCTGTCATATTGAGCACAAGACCTGTTGCTGTCGTAAAGTTAGCTCGGCCATTTTGTTTGCCAATAAGATTTACCGTAAGTGTGGCGGGGCCAAGACCGAAAGTATTCACCTGGGCAATCACGATAATTGAATTTTTACCTCCTGTTGTCACCTCATAGGATTCTATCGTTCCCCTAAGGGTAACACCACCAATCCCATTTTGACCAACGTAGGCCGGTGAAGAGGTTTGTAGAATAAAATCGGTGCTGTCTATAAGTATGTAATTGTTGGCTCCAACAGGAGCAACATTGTAACCAAATTTTCCGCTTAGGGTATTTGCCTCCAGCACCAGATTGCGGTCTTTTGCCAATTGAGCCACTTCTTCCTTTTCATGTTCAAACGCAATAATCTTTTCATTTTTTCGATCAATTCGCACTTGCTTTTTGGTGGTGCCTTTGTCCTGTGCCCAAATTGTATCATGCGCAAAAACACTTAGTAAAATAGAGACCACAATTCCTGTTATTATCTTTTTCATTTTTAACTAGTTATTGTAACTTATTGTAGGGATAGCCACTCATCATATTAGACACTAAATTGGCCACCATGGTTTAAACCAATTTCAGTATCTAACTTTTGTCTTGAGCGCTAGCGATCTTAATACATTCTGGAGTGAAAAAGTTGGAACAAAATAGAATAGGTTCTATAGAAACAGTTCATCGACAACTTATTAATATGTTCCATGCCCTCACATGGGGTAGTCTTGGCCATCGCTTGCGCTTATTTTTTGATGCCGCCATACGAAAATCGCATGATTATGAATCTTTAATTTGGGTGGTTCGTTATCGAATTGATGGAGTTTCTTTGTCAAGAAAATTTTTCTTCCAATCCGTTCAAGTCTTCTGGCTTCCTGATGATCGTTTATGCCTATCAAGGATAATAACTTCTAATATGAAAGAGTTTAATCATACGTTTGTCCAAATTTTAAATATACTTTATGCAAAAATTCTACTTAGTTACGATGCTCTTTCTCTTTCTGGGAGTGAGTGCATTCGCACAGCGATCGGTGAGTGGAAAGGTCACCGAACCGAATGGTGAGGCCCTGGTAGGGGTCAACGTTCTTGAGCAGGGTACCAGCAACGGTACCATTACAGATGTCTCAGGTAATTATTCCGTTTCAGTACAAGAAAATGCAACCCTTGTTTTTAGCTTTATTGGCTATACCACCATGGCAGAGCCAATTGGAGCTCGGTCAGTAGTCAACATTACTTTGCAGGAAGATGTAACTCAGCTCAGTGAGATTGTGGTGAGTGCATTGGGCTTTGAGCAGAACAAGGATAAGTTGGGATCTACAAGTGCTGTGGTTAATGCCAATGATGTAGTAAGGTCGGGAGAAACCGGCTTACTGAATGGTATGGCAGGAAAGGCAGCGGGTGTTCGAATTGCAAGATCGAATGGTGACCCAGGAGCGGGTTCTACCATCCAGATTCGAGGCGCCAACACCATTACAGGATCCTCTGATCCACTTTTCATTGTGGATGGCATACCCGTGAGTAACTCCAGCCTGGTAGGTAACAGTGGTTCTCGTGCAGGTGGTACATCAGAGCAGTCACGCATCAACGACCTTAAC
>DATCZR010000120.1:0-14026 GCA_036525835.1 Cyclobacteriaceae bacterium | reverse complement strand
CCGCATCGCTCATCTCATTGACTCCAAAGGCATAGATCCATTTAGCATTATGGCGCTTACCTTCACCAATAAGGCCGCCAAAGAGATGCGCCATCGCATTGAAGGTGTGATTGGCACTGATGCCCGTAACATCTGGATGGGTACTTTCCACTCGGTATTTGCCAGAATGCTGCGATCGGAAGCCCATCATATTGGATACCCCAATAGTTTTACCATCTACGATACGGATGATTCCAAGTCTTTGATCAAGGTCATCGTGAAAGAAATGGGGCTGGATGAGACTCAATACAAGGCCAATGTTGTATTCAATCGCATCAGCGCAGCCAAAAACCGACTTATCTCCTGGCAAGCGTACCTCAACAATCCCATACTCGTTGGAGACGATGCCTCCAACATGCGTCCTGAAATCGGAAACATCTATCGCAACTATGCCCTCCGTTGTTTCAAGTCAGGTGCGATGGATTTTGACGATCTCCTTTTCAACACCGATAAATTATTTAAGGAACACCTGGAGGTGCTGAACAAGTACCAGCATCGCATCCGCTATTTTTTAGTTGACGAGTTTCAGGATACCAACTTATGCCAATACTTTATCATTCGGAAACTGGCGGCTGTTACGCAGAACATTTGCGTGGTGGGTGATGATGCCCAAAGCATTTATGCCTTCCGCGGAGCGGACATTACCAACATCCTGAATTTTGAAAAGGATTATCCGGAACTTAAGATCATTAAGCTGGAGCAAAACTACCGATCGACCAAAACGATTGTAGAGGCTGCCAATTCCGTGATCGCCAAAAACACGGCCCAACTTCCTAAGAATGTATGGACCTCCAATGAACAGGGAAATCTCATCGGGTTGATCAAGGCTGTATCGGACAATGAAGAAGGCAAGCTGGTGGCTACATCCATCTTTGAAGAAAAGATGCAGCATCAATTGAAGTTCAGCGACTTTGTCATTCTATATCGCACCAACAGTCAGTCGCGTGCGCTGGAAGAGTCACTCAGGCGGATGAACATCAAGTACAAAATTATTGGTGGCCTTTCCTTTTACCAGCGGAAAGAGATCAAAGACTTACTGGCATACCTGCGGTTCAGTCTCAACCAGCAAGACGAAGCATCTTTCAGGCGCATCATCAATTTACCCAAGCGAGGGATCGGGAATTCGACCATCGATAAAATGGTCGTAGCCGCCAACGACCATGCGATTTCCATTTGGGAGGTTTTACAAAATGCACAAAGTTTCGTGCCTGGTCGTGCGGCCAACATCATTGAAAATTTTGTTAACCTGATCAAGCGGTTCAGTATTGAAATAGAAAAGATGGACGCGTATGAGGCCGCTGCCGAAATTGCCAAATCTTCAGGACTACTCCGTGATCTTTATGAAGACAAAACGGTAGAGGGATTAAGCAGGTACGAGAACGTACAGGAGTTGCTCAATGCCGTAAAAGAGTTTGTAGACGATCCAGAGAAGGAAGACAAAAGTTTGAATGCCTTTTTACAGGAGGTTTCGTTGCTAACCAGTCAGGATGAGGACAAAGACAACGACCCCGAGAAGGTTACCCTCATGACGATTCACATGGCGAAGGGGCTTGAGTTTAAGTATGTATACATTGTGGGTATGGAGGAAGATTTATTTCCATCTCAAATGATGCTGACCACCCGATCGGAACTGGAAGAAGAAAGAAGACTTTTTTATGTGGCCATTACCCGAACTCAGAAAAAACTCTTTCTTTCCTACGCGCTTACCCGATACCGGTTTGGCCGGCTTAAAAATTGTGAGCCCAGCCGTTTTTTGGATGACATCGATGCCAGGTTTATCAAAGTGAGCACCCGTTTTGGCGGAATGGAGTCACTACCCAATCCCCATTATGCCAAAAGCTTTGTGAGTGGCATTAAGCAAACGGTTAGATCCCAGCCGGTGGTGAAATCCTCCTACAAGCCATCTGCGGATTTTGCGCCCAGCGATACGTCAGGCCTTAAAGAGGGAATGAAGGTAGAGCACCCCAAGTTTGGATTTGGGGTAGTGACTGAGATGGATGAATCGGGGGCGAACCGGAAGGCCAGGATCAATTTTAGCGATTTTGGTGAGAAGACATTATTACTTAGCTTTGCCAAGCTCAAAATACACGAGAATTAGTTTCTGATACTGCATTCTCAATTTGAGTTTTCCCCTAAGTGCACGATGTATTCCTGTAATACAGTTCATTTAGAGACAATCGAAGGACAAAAAATCAAAAATTAGTTTAGTTTTAAACGATTAATAGAATCTATTAACATGATTGCCGAATACAATACCCAGCGCGAGGAGATCAAAATTAAGGAGTACGGACGCAACGTTCAGAAACTGGTCAACTACATCCGTACCATTCCAGATAAGGATAAGCGCACCGAAATGGCCACTACGTTGATTGAACTGATCAAACAACTTGCCCCAACCGTAAAAGAGGCTTTTGAAAATCCGCAGCGCATTTGGGACGACCTGTATATCATTGCCGACTTTAATTTTGACATCAACAGTCCCTATCCAGTTCCCGATCCTGAGACTGTTTTTAAGAAACCTGAGCCCATGGGTTATCCTCAAAGCAGGGTGCGATACAGGCACTATGGAAAAAATATTGAAAAGTTGATTCATGAAGCCTTGCAGAAAGAAGACCCTAAAGAGCAGGAGGATGCGGTTATCTATCTGGGCAAATTGATGAAGACCTTCCACGGCAACTGGAACAAAGAAACCATTGACGACTCAGTCATTATTAAAGACATCGAAAAAATGTCAGACGGAAAATTGACATTAAGTCTTGATAAAGTGAGAGAGGAAAATCTTTTCGAGAAGTTATATCGCGAAAAGAAAAAGCCACGCAATCAAAACGAAAGGGGCGGCCGCAACGATCGCAGAGGAGGTCATGGTAAACGTCATCGCAGAAGAGATCAATGAATTCTTTTAGAATCAGGGGTGGCCGCACGCTGAAGGGAGAGATCATTCCTCAAGGTGCAAAAAATGAAGCGCTTCAAGTCATCTGCGCAACCCTCCTTACCAGCGAGCCGGTTACCATTCACAATATTCCCAACATCATCGACGTCAATAAACTCATTGGGTTGATTGAAGATTTGGGTGTTGCTGTCGAAAAAATATCAGGCAACGACTATCGATTCACTGCCCAAGAAGTGAAAGTAGATTTTCTTCAAACTGAAGGTTACAAGAAAAAGGCCGCTGCCCTTCGTGGCTCCATCATGTTACTGGGGCCCATCCTGGCCCGGTATGGCAAGGCGAACATTCCCAAACCCGGTGGTGATAAAATCGGTCGGAGAAGACTGGATACCCACTTTATTGGATTTCAGAATCTGGGTGCCAAGTTTCAATACGATGCTGAAGAAAATCTATATCACATTGATGCCTCTCATTTGAAGGGCACCTACATGCTTTTGGATGAAGCCTCGGTAACCGGCACAGCCAACATTATCATGGCCGCTGTATTGGCAAAAGGAACAACTACCATTTACAATGCGGCGTGCGAGCCTTATATCCAACAGCTTTGCCTCATGCTCAACAGGATGGGAGCAAAAATTTCCGGAGTGGGTTCTAACTTGCTACATATTGAAGGGGTAAGTAAACTAACTGGCACGGATCACACCCTGCTCCCTGACATGATTGAAATTGGCAGTTTTATCGGTTTGGCCGCCATGACGCAATCAGACATCACGATCAAGGGTTGCCGCGTGGATATGTTGGGATTGATTCCCGAAACATTCAAGCGATTGGGTATTCAACTGGATATCCAGGGGGATGACATTCATGTGCCTGCTCAGGCCCAGTATGAAATAGATACTTACATTGACGGATCGATTCTCAATGTGGCCGATGCCCCCTGGCCGGGGCTTACGCCCGACTTATTGAGTATCATTCTCGTCATTGCCACTCAAGCTAAAGGCACGGTGTTGGTGCATCAAAAGATGTTTGAGAGCCGGTTGTTCTTCGTTGACAAACTTATTGACATGGGTGCTCAAATTATTCTGTGTGACCCGCACAGAGCTACCGTCATTGGGCTTGATCGCAAGCAAGCCCTTCGCGGCATCAACATGTCATCACCTGACATCAGAGCCGGAGTGGCCTTATTGATTGCCGCCTTATCTGCGCAGGGAGAGAGTGTCATTTCCAATATCGATCAAATTGACCGGGGCTATCAGGATATTGAGGGAAGGCTTAAAAAGCTGGGAGCTGATATTGAAAGAATCAACTAAGATCAATTTAGTTTAGACTTCAATTTGCAAACTCACGGGACAGTGGTCTGATCCAAAATATTCATTATGAATTCCTGCCCCTTTAATGGCAGGCAGTATTCGTTCACTGGCCAGAAAATAATCTATTCGCCAACCCACATTCTTAGCCCGCCCGTTGGTGACATAATTCCAATACGTATATACTTCGTCTTGTTTATGGAAATGGCGAAAGGTGTCGGTGAAACCCGCATCCAGGAGTCGTTGAAAACCATCGATCTCCCGTTGCGTGTAGCCTGCAGACTTATTATAGTTTTCCCTGGCTCGTGCAATATCAATCTCGTGGTGGGCCACATTTAAATCCCCACAAATCAAAACAGGTTTGCGTTTATTGAGCCACAGGATGTAATCCAGAAAGGCTTTGTCCCAGGTTTCCCGATAGTCGAGGCGATCCAGATTAGCTCCCGAGTTGGGTGTATACACCGTGGTTACAAAAAACTGGTTATACTCTGCGGTGATCACCCTCCCTTCCTGATCGTGCTCTTCGATGCCCATATCGTAGGAAATTTGTACCGGCTCTTCTTTAGTCAAAACAGCCGTGCCCGAATATCCTTTTCTGGCTTTGGAGGAATTGGTATAGATTTTATATTCCTTCATCACCTCCAGTGTTTCTTTCGCTTCTTCCGCTGAGGCTTTGGTTTCCTGCAGGCACAAAATATCGGGGCCCAGCTCACGCATGTTCTTGACAAAATCTTTTTTGATGGTGGCACGAATACCATTTACGTTCCAGGAAGCCAATTTCAATTTCGTCATAGTTACTTGTTAATCGTTTTCAAGTTTTGTCAACCCAGACCGCATCACGTTGAAACAAAACGGGTCGTTAATGATTACGAATTACAATAATAATTGAATTAGAACTTATACCGCACAAAAGCTTCAATAGCTTCATACTCTGGCAGGCCGAGTTGATTATAGCTATCAGCGGTAGCATGATTACGATCTTCAGCGCGCACCCAAAACTCTCGCTTATCCACACCGGGAAACAAAGCGCTATCCTTTTGCGACTGATGCTTAAAGACAGCTCTTCGCTTGCGTATCAGTTCATCCGGACTCAAGGGCACTGCCATTTCGATTTCAGCGATATCCCATTCTTGCCACGCTCCCCGGTACAACCAAACGAAGCAATCTTTCATCCACGACTGATTCTTCAATTTGTCGATGGCCTGATAGATGGCAGCCAGACAAACGCGGTGTGTGCCATGGGGATCTGACAGGTCGCCGGCCGCATAGATTTGATGGGGTTTTATTTTTTCCAGCAGGTCGGCAACGATATCAATGTCTTTTTGACTCAATGGTTTTTTCTTCACTTTGCCCGTTTCGTAAAAAGGCATATCCAGGAAATGCGCTTGTTCTTCAGGAATGCCCACATAGCGGCAGCCCGCCTTGGCTTCTCCCCTTCTGATGAGGGCTTTGATCGCCATCACTTCTTCGGTATCTGCTTGTCCCGGACCTTTTTCTTTTAGCGATTTGACAATGCGTTTAAATATTTCTTTTCCTTCGTCCTTGTTTAAACCAAAAAGCGCATTGAAATCTTTAACGAAATCCGCGAAACGCACAGCGTCATCATCGAATACGGCAATGTTGCCAGATGTTTGGTATGCCACGTGCACTTCGTGTCCCTGATCGACCAGTCGCATGAAGGTACCACCCATTGAAATCACATCGTCATCCGGGTGTGGACTGAAGATGACCACGCGTTTCGGAAATGGGGTGGCTCGCTCGGGGCGATTGGAGTCATCGGCATTGGGTTTGCCCCCGGGCCATCCGGTGATGGTGTGTTGCAGTTCATTGAACACCTTGATGTTGACTTTATATCCCGATCCGTATAAAGTTAAAATATCCGCCATACCATGCTCCATGTAGTCGTTGTTGGTCAGTTTCAAAATGGGTTTCCCCACCTTTTGACATAACCATACGACTGCCTTTCTGATTAGCACATCATCCCAGCTACAACTTTCCAGCAGCCATGGTGTTTTCACGCGGGTGAGCTCAGCGGAAGCTGCTTCATCCAGGACCACCAGCGGGTCTGCATGTTTTTGCAAGAACGAAGAAGGTATTTGGTCAGTAATTTCTCCCTCAACAGCAGCCTTGATAACGGCGGCTTTACCTTCTCCCAGGGCCATCATGATAGCTCTCCTGGATTTGAGTATGGTACCTACCCCCATGGTAATCGCTTTGGTGGGCACATTCTCTTCTCCAAAAAAATCAGAAGCAGCATCCATGCGGGTAACCTGATCGAGGGTGATCAGTCTGGTTTGTGTTCGGTTGGATGATCCCGGTTCATTAAAACCGATATGGCCCGTCCTTCCAATTCCCAATAATTGCAAATCTATTCCTCCGCACGCTTCAATTTTCTTTTCATAATTGGCGCAGTAGGTTGCCACCTGCTCTTTGGGAATGGTGCCATCGGGAATATGGATATTTTCTTTCTTGATGTCGATGTGATCGAAAAGCAGTTCATGCATAAACCGGACATAGCTTTGCAAAGAGGTTGGTTGCATGGGATAGTATTCATCCAAATTAAATGTGATGACATTGCTAAAGCTTACGCCTTCTTCCTTATGTCTGCGAATAAGCTCCGCATAAACAGAAGTAGGTGTTGATCCCGTGGCCAAACCCAGCACGCAATTTTTGCCTTCTTTCTTTTTTTGTATGACCAAATCAACTATTTGGGAAGCCACGAAAGCGGATGCGTCCTTTGCGCCCTTAAAAATGGATGTTTTTATTTTCTCTTTTTCTGTGATTGTCATTCTGAATCATGTTTAATCCAAATCTCATCCTTAATCTCACCAAATTAATCTGATATGGTGAATATTATCGTCCACAAAATTAAAGAATTACAAAACAGGCTGACAAACCTCAGGAATAATAACAGAGTAAGTATCTTTATAAGATGAGTGAATTTAGAACGGTATTGGCCAATTCACCGAGTCCCTTTCCCATTGGACTTTCAGATCATTGTTTGACGATAGGTTCTTGCTTTGCAGACAACCTGGGTCAGCTTTTACAAAGGCATAAATTCAATTCATTAGTCAATCCCTTTGGTACATCCTACAATCCCATCTCCATACACCAGGTACTGCAGTATGCCATCGACAATGCAATGCCCCAACCAGAAACTTTTGGGGAGTTGAATGAAACGCATTTCAATTACGATTTTCATTCCTCTTTCTCTAATCTCAACAAGGCAAACCTGGAGAAAAGCCTATCGACAACAATAAATAAGACGCATGAATACCTACAATCAACAACCGTTATATTCATCACCTATGGCACTGCATGGGTTTATGAGCGGAATGATAATGGAACTGTTGTCTCCAATTGTCACAAGGTGCCAGCCAGCCATTTTACGAAGAAGTTGCTTACTCAAAAGAAAATACTGGAATCCTTTAAAGGGCTACATGATCAGGTGACAAGCCTTAACCCAAATATTCATATTATCCTTACCCTTAGTCCGGTGCGTCATTTGAAAGATACCCTGGAACTCAATGCGGTAAGCAAGTCCATATTAAGGTTATCCTGTCATACCCTAACTGAACTATACCGCAATGTAGCTTACTTTCCTGCTTATGAAATTGTGCTGGATGATCTGCGCGACTATCGATTTTACGATCGTGATTTACTACATCCCTCACCAGACGCTATTGAGTATATCTGGAAATACTTTGGGAAAAAATATTTCCCTGAAGACACGTTAACATTTATTAAGGAATGGGGCGAAGTAATGAGGGCCCTGGAGCACCGTCCTTTTCAACTCCATTCAACAGAGCATCAAAAATTTATCCATGGATTGATTTCGAAACTGGAAAAGTTTCAATTAAAAATAAATGTAGACAAAGAGTTAAGTCAGCTGAGGGGTCAGCTGAAACAATAGGCTGACGTGATCATGAACTCTTTTTACAAAACTGTTTTTTTTATCATTGTTTTAACCACAGGATGCAGCATGCAAAAAGATAATCCAAATACCAACCGACTGATTAACGCCACAAGCCCCTACCTGTTGCAGCATGCCAACAATCCGGTAGATTGGTATGAATGGGGTGAAGAAGCCCTCGCCAAAGCCAGGAAAGAAGATAAACCTATCTTGGTCAGCATCGGCTACTCATCTTGTCATTGGTGTCATGTGATGGCTCACGAATCTTTCGAAGACGAAGATATTGCAGGCCTCATGAATGAAAACTTCGTCAATATCAAAGTAGACAGAGAGGAGCGGCCGGACATTGATCGAATTTACATGGATGCCGTACAGGCCATGGGCATTAATGGTGGATGGCCCTTAAATGTATTCATCACCCCTGATCAAAAGCCTTTTTACGGTGGCACTTACTTTCCTCCCCAAAATTGGTCGCAACTGCTCATTCAGATCTCAAAAGTTTACAAGGAAAAACGAGATGAAATTAATGGTTCGGCAGACGAGCTGGCCAGGCGCCTGGCTGCCAGTGACCTCGATCGATTCAAACAGGACATCGAGGTTGCCAACCTGAATAGGAAGGGCATGGAGAGCATGTTTGATACCCTGAGTTCCAAGTTTGACCATCAATGGGGAGGACTGGAAAGGGCACCCAAATTTGTGATGCCAACCCAGTGGCTTTTTTTGTTGCGCCATTACACCAAATCGAAAAACAAGCAGGCGCTGGAAATGGTTGCATTGACGCTCAAAAAAATGGCTATGGGTGGACTTTATGACCAAGTGGGTGGTGGCTTTGCCCGATACTCCGTGGATGGCCGATGGTTTGCACCTCACTTTGAAAAAATGTTGTACGACAACGCCCAATTACTGAGCCTATATTCGGAGGCATATCAAATTACGAGGGATGATTTTTACAAAAGCATTGTGTATGAAACTGTGGCCTGGCTCAAGCGTGAGATGACAAACGAAAATGGAGGATTTTATTCTGCGCTTGATGCGGATAGTGAAGGAGAGGAAGGGAAATTCTATGTCTGGACAAAAAATGAATTTGACAGTATTATCCATAACCAACCAAAATGGGTGGCTGACTACTTTTCACTGGAAAGTGAGGGCAACTGGGAACACGGCAATAATATTCTATTCATTAATGAATGGGAAAGTGACTTTGTAAGAAAAAACAACATGACCCCTGCCGAGCTTCACCGAGAACTTGCTGAAGTCAAGCGGAAATTGCTTGTGGCCAGAAGCAAGCGGACAAGACCCGGGCTGGATGATAAAGTACTCACCGGATGGAACGCCATGGCCATCCATGGACTCCTCAATGCCTATGCGGCATTCGGAGAGCACTTATTTTTGGAGATGGCCCTTTCCAATATTGAGTTCCTTGAAAAAAACCTAATTGATAAAAAAGTTTATCGATCATTTAAAGGCAAGCGTTCGCCAGTAGAAGGATTTTTGGAAGACTATGCCTTTTTGATTCAGGCATACCTATCACTTTATCAATCGACATTTAATGAGAATTGGCTGACTAAAGCTGAACAATGGACTGAGTACGCACAAAATTATTTCTATGATCCATCAGACGGGTATTATCATTTCTCATCCAATCAGGCAGAAGAGCTGATTGCACGGAAGAAAGATATTTTTGACAATGTCATCCCCTCAGCCAACGGGGTCATGGCTCGCAATCTTTTTCACCTGGGAATTATTCTAGATAACGAAAACTATCAAGCGCAAGCTCAAAAGATGGTGTCTCAACTGGGGGCACTCATTGAATCAGAGCCCACCTACATGTCGCATTGGGCCCTGCTCTATTCAGAGCTGATTTCTCCGATGGCTGAAATTGTTGTGGTCGGTCCTCAGCTTATCCAAGTAGCGGAGGACTTGAGAAAGCACTATCTTCCTTTTAGTTTATTGATGGGTACCACCACGTCCAGCGACTTGCCATTAATTCAAGAAAAGTCAAACCCAACAGACAAAGAAGTAACCATCTATGTCTGCTTCAACAAAACCTGCAAGCTACCCGTCCACACCCTAGCAGACGCGTTGAGGCAACTTCCCGAAGATCACTATATTACCCATTAGCCCTATTTAGTTTATGCCACTCCGGAACCGGATGCCATGGAAATCTTCGCGTCACTATTCCCACTTTGCGCCGTCTTTTCAACCACGACCTGATCTATTTATTTAGTCTCATCAAATTCAAAAGGCGCTATGATGATACCTTTTTTCATGTTGGCCTTTATTACAGCCAAAACCAATTTTGTTCCCCTTGAAGTCCCGTATGGCATCTTCTGAGCCACTGATCAATGAACTATCATAGGTTGGTGTACTGGCCAGCGCCACTTGCGCCTTACCAGATTCTGAATTGAATCTACATAAGCCGGTAGCCTCCAATCGGGTACAATTTTTATATAACCAATGTGGGTTTATTTTGAACTTACCGGTTGGTGACCAAAAGGATGCATCAAGTTGCGTTACCGGGTTGACCGTACCTCAATATCCTTTTGTATTTATACCCCACCTGGGTTGAATTAGACCATAATAATAATTACATTTCAATAGAAATTAACCCCAATCAGTATGGAAAAAGCCGAGTTTTTAGCAGCATGGGATGGCTACATGGTTCTAGGTAGTGAAATCTTATTGGGCATTGGCATCCTCGTATTCCTGTTTTATGAGTTTAAAATTGCCCAAATCAAGGATCCTAAGGAGAAATATGACTATGTGAGCACCCACGAAATACGTTATTTCTGGTTTGCCCTTTTGGCTGTCATTTTTGCTGGTTGTCTGTTCTTAAATTCAGTGGCCAGCGCAACGGTAGCCAGTCGTTATCAATGGCTGATATATGTGCGCCTGGTGGTAACGGGTATTCTTGGAATTGTAGCGTATCTTTTCTCTAACAGCACCCTCAATATTTATTATCCGAGATACTTGATGAAGCGTCTGAATAGAATTAGAAATAAGCCCCGGATTTCACCTGTTGGTAATGTGATGCGCAAGCTGACAGAAGAAGAAGAGGATGTCCACCTGGATGAAAGCATGATTGCAGAAGAAGCCAGTGCAGTTCATTCTGTTGACTATGATGTTTGGGTTGATGAAAAAACGGGGCATAAGAAAATTGAAAAATACTTTGATTATCTTCATACGGAAGAGTGTCCTGATTGTGGGTACTACACGCTTAAGATTGACCGGGAGGAGATCGTGACTGCGCCAACTACCAATACAACCGGTTTGATACACAAGCATTACAAATGCTCTTTCTGCGGGCACCGTTCTTTAAAGGAGGTAACTATTGCTGAGTTGGCCACCAACGTGGCGTAACCAAACACAACCCTAGCCCATTGCAACCCTGTCCACAAGACAGGGTTTTTTTTGTGTTTGTCATACAGCCGGTAATGAGTTGAAGATAAAAGTGTTACTGTCTAATCAGCCATTTGCCGTATGTGACAAAACGGCCAACGCGTTAGGCACGCTTGGCCGGCCTGATCTTTTTTTATCTGAATCTGCTTTTTTTATCAGGGTGGTGGATGCTGTTAACTATGATTTGCACAACAGGAAAGGTTGTGCCCTCCACAGCGAGATCTTCTGTCATTCGACATTAAAATAAGTTCTATCTTTTATTTTCTCCTTACCTTGTAGCCTTCACCATGACACAGGAAGGACTGGAATTTGACAATAATACTTTCTTTGCAGAAATCATTCTGCCGGTACCCATTCCGAAGCTCTTTACTTACCGGATTCCATCTATCCTGAACGACACCGCCAAGGTGGGCATGCGCGTGATTGTGCAATTTGGTCAGAAGAAGATATTAACCGGCATAATCGCTAACCTACATCAACAGCCTCCAAAAGAATACGAAGCCAAATATATTCTGGAGCTCATAGATGAAATTGAAATTGTAGGCGATCGCCAGTTCAGTTTATACCAGTGGATGGCCACGTACTATATGTGTACTTTGGGTGAGGTCATTAATGCCGCATTACCATCCGGCCTTAAGCTATCCAGCGAAAGCAGGGTTCAACTGCATCCCAACTTTAATCGAGAGGAGGCGGCATTTGACTTTTCCGAAAAAGAGCACATGCTTTTAAATCGCCTGCGACATGACACGCTGAGCTACACAGAAGTGGCAAAATTTTTAGGAAGCAAGAATATCTACAGCTTGTTAAAATCGTTGGCTTCGAAGGAGGCCATCATTCTGTTTGAACAGGTAAAAGAAAAATTCAAACCCAAAACGGAGAAACGAATCCGGCTATCGAAGCCCTTTAATGACAAGAAGCAGTTAGAAGGATTATTTGAGGTCATCGGGAGCAAACCGAAGCAAGAAGCCATATTGCTCAAATACTTGCAATTCGTGCCTGTATTCAAAGATGCTACTTTGAATGCTATTGGAGTCTCCAAATCCAGTTTGTTGGAAAGTGAGTCTTCCTCTTCCCTAAACACCCTCATCAAAAACAACATATTTGAAGATTTTGAAATTATTGTTCCCCGATTCGGATTTGATGAACCCACTCCAAGCCCTCGCGTATTGCTCAGCGAAAAACAGGAGCATATCCGCAATCAGATCTTGCAATCTTTTGAAACCAAAGATGTGGCGCTGCTTCATGGTGTAACCGGAAGTGGCAAAACAGAGATTTACATTGATTTAATCAAGCGTGCATTGGAGGGAGGCAGCCAGGCATTGTTGCTTATCCCTGAGATCGCCCTTACTACGCAAATTGTTCTGCGGCTCAAAAAAATATTCGGAGCTGAAATGGGTATATATCATTCCAAGTTTTCCGACAACGAACGCGTGGAGGTATGGAACGGAGTACTGACGGGGAAATTTCCATTTGTGGTTGGCGTACGATCATCTGTTTTTCTCCCCTTTGACAATTTAGGTTTAGTGATTGTAGATGAAGAGCACGATTCATCTTATAAACAAAATGATCCTGCACCTCGCTATCAGGCCAGAGATGTGGCCCTAGTAATGGCAAATCTCCATCATGCCAAAGTCGTTCTTGGTAGCGCGACACCTTCGATAGAAAGCTATTATCACGCAACTCATGATAAATTTGAATTGGTATCTCTTCCTGATCGCTATGGAGGTGCCAATTTACCTGAAGTAATTTTTGCGGATATGGCTATTGAGCGACAGCGCAAATCAAACAAGGGTGAGTTCTCATCGATACTACTGAAAGGGATTGACGAAGCCTTGAAAAATAAAGAACAGGTAATCCTCTTTCAAAATCGGAGGGGTTATGCCCCAATGGTTCAATGCATGGACTGTAACTGGATACCCAAATGTATTAATTGTTCAGTTAGTCTAACCTATCATCAATTTCGACACGAGATGGTCTGTCATTATTGCGGATACCATGATTCGCTTCCCACACAATGCCCAACCTGTACTTCCAAGCGAATTCTAACAAAAGGATATGGCACGGAAAAATTAGAGGAAGAACTTAAGCTGTTGTACCCCCAGGCTAGCGTCCAGCGAATGGATTGGGATACCACACGGACAAAAAGCAGCTATGAGATTATCATTGAGAACTTTCAAAATGGTAACACTGATATCCTGGTTGGCACCCAAATGGTGACCAAGGGATTGGATTTTGATCAGGTCAGTTTGGTTGGTGTTTTTGATGCAGATCGAATGATGCACTTTCCTGATTTTAGAGCTCATGAAAGAGCCTTTCAGTTGATCGTGCAAGTAAGCGGACGATCCGGCAGAAGAGAGAAAAAAGGTAAGGTGATCATACAAACAGCTGATCCAAATCAGCCGCTGTTTAATTATGTGCTGAAAAATGATGTAACTCGCTTTATCGAGATCGAAACAAAAGATCGGAAGGCTAATTTTTATC
>DATCZR010000119.1:0-5648 GCA_036525835.1 Cyclobacteriaceae bacterium | reverse complement strand
AATATAACCTTAGAATCTGAAGGTGATTTTCTGGAGAATTTTTTCTATGACGAAACTTATAGTTTGCCACTTGGAATTGATGATTTTATCTATTCGGCAGACCTCCAGTTTGACTTCTACTCGCGTGTGATCGACCCGCCTACCTACAAAGCCACTGGTGGAACTTTTGTAATTAAATCAAAATCGGATCATTATTTTGATATAGAATATGAGGCTATCTTTGATAACGGTGTTACAGTAAGGGGATTTTTTATAGGTGACCTTCAATTAAGAAACTAAATAATATTCCTTTTGGAGGTTGGACTGGTGAAAAAATGAAACTTACCCTACGCGTGGATGGTGTCAAACAAATCTATTTAAAGACCCGGATGGATATTGGATTGAAATGAATGATGCCAGAGATTAGTTCGATGTGCTAAATGTTTACCGAATCGTAAGCGGCAACCTTTTCCCATAAATGTGAGTAGTTGTTAACAAACTGTACATGAATGGGATCAATCTGGTATTTGTCTTGTCCAGCCACATCCTCAAAAAATATTAATTCTGAAACATCGTAGCTATTATCCACCACATCACGCTTAATAGTAGAAGCAGGTACTCCAATGTGAAGCGCCACCACACTTTTAATTTGCCTAAGTATGCGAAGACCGGCTATTAATTGATTTAGATCTGCTTCTGACCCTGTATTTTTTAACCAAAAAAATACATGGTGCGTCAATGTACTTTTCTTGAGGGGCTCATCAGTTTGGTTTGCTAGTGAAGTTCCGAGCCCCACAAGTGCGGCTTTTGAAATAAACTCTCTTCTTGTTGGCATGGATTGAGCATTTTATTAATAGTAAAAATATATCATGGAATATATTCTCAACATAAATATTAATTTGTTAAGCTTGGTTTGCGCTTGTAACTTTATACATTCTTAATTAAAGGAATTATTTGGTAATTGTTGGTCTTAATCTAAACTTAATAGTTATGAAAAACTTTGCATTTTGCGCAGTGATTGCTGCTCATTTAATTTCTTGCAATCAAAGTACAGAACAAGCGTCAGATTCAGAAAATATTTCTATGCCAATGCCTTTGGAGTTAGCGAGTCCAATGTACAGGGATGTTGCAAAGAAATGCTTAATGGATTTGACTGAGAAGAATGTAGATGCTTTTATTGAGAAATTTAGTGATAATGCGGTGTACCGATTTAATAATTTAGACAGCCTATCAGGCAAGGAATTAATTAGGGCCTACTGGGAGGATCGGATGACGAATGTAATTGAAAGGTTAGAAATTAATGATGATGTATGGTTACCCATAAAAGTTAATCAATCTGAAAATGTACGTACAGGGGACTGGGTGTTGAACTGGTCACGTGTAAAAGCTACGTATGCCAACGGTAAGTCGATGACTCAATTAGTTCATACTGTTTATCATTTTGACACGGAGGGAAAAATTGATCAGGTAACTCAATTTGTTGATCAAGCCCCCATCATGTCAGCCTTAAGCGAAAACTACTGATAAACCTTTCTGCTTCCAATTGGGCAATAGAAGTGAGTATTTCTTAACCAGTTGCATGGAAGTTTGTAGTTTAAAGATTAAAGGGCCTTATTTAGCTATCTTGAGGTATCAATCAATTAATTATGGAATCGCCAGCCTTTCTACCTACCTTTGTACCTCGATGAATATATTTAGAAGCTGGAGAGAACAAAAAATTCTGTTAAAAAGGAGGTTTCCTATGCTTTCTGATAATGACTTTCTATTTGAAGAGGGGAATCGCGATAGTATGATAGGAAAACTTCAAGAAAAGCTTGGAAAGACTAAAGAGGAGCTGGAAATGATTTTTGCTGAGATTCAGCGTTCCTGATTTTATGGAAGGGTCATTTGGTTGGAGCCGGGATCAGTCACTTGGTGAAGAGATAGCGAATAGTATCAGTCATGGTATTGGTGCATTGGCAGCTGTTGTTATTACTCCCCTTTTAATAATTAAGGCTATTCCATTGGGAGCGGCTCCAATAATTGGTGTCAGCATATTTGGGGTAACCATGATACTGCTCTACTTGTCATCAACACTGTATCACGCATTTCCACACAGCAGAACAAAGCGTGTTTTTAGAATTTTTGATCATAGCGCGATCTTTCTTTTGATAGCAGGAACTTATACGCCTTTTACACTTGGGGTGCTTCCCAATGCCTGGGGGTGGTCCTTATTTGGAATCGTATGGACTTTGGCGATTATAGGAGTCGTGATTAAGTCAATACAAAATATAGGAAATAGCAAACTTTCTATTGTGCTGTATCTAGCCATGGGATGGTTAGGTGTAATTGCTGCCAAACCACTAATTGAATTGTTATCATCCTGGGGTTTAATTTGGCTGCTGGCAGGAGGCGTAATGTATTCTGTTGGTGTAATCTTTTTTGCCCTTGATCATAGAATCCGATATAGTCATTTTATTTGGCATCTTTTTGTTCTTGGCGGGACAGGATGCCATGTAATTTCTGTTGGATACGCGCTTTAAAGCTTGGTGCCAAGGTTCTAACTGTCTTTTCATAAAAAATTTATAAAAATGAAAATTGTTAAAACAATGCGGAGGTCATTGTTGCTTTCAATAATGTGTGTTCCGCTTATTACCTTCTCACAAGGAGATGTTAATTCCACCCGGTTTTTTCGCTTGCATAATTCATCAGACACCAGTTCGGTTATCATGGAGAACACAAATCGCCCGTTTCCAGCAGTTGGAGAGCTTACTTATGCCATTACCATTACAGTTACCCACATTCGAAACAAGGAAGGTGTTATTAGATTCAAATTTTATGACCGAGCAACCCCATTTCCTGATGATAAAGGTTTTCTGAGAATAGTAGTAGCTAAATCAAATATAAAGGATAGTACTTTTATGGCAACCTATTATGGATTTCCATCTATGATGATGGGGATTGCTTTGCTTGATGATGAAAACAACAATTGGGAGCTGGATAAAGGCTGGTTTTTACCCAAAGAAGGTCATGCCTTTTCTGACTACTTTCACACTTCTTTCAGAAGGCCGGTATATTCAGATTTTGCTTTTATGCTTTCAGGGGACAAGCATGTGATTATGAAAATGAAGTATTATTAGGAATGTTATTTCTTACCTTTAGTAGCTTCACTTTCAATATCTTCAATTTCTTCTGACTCGCCTTCAAGTTTTGTGACATGCAGTACGAATTGCTTATCTAAAGAGAATTCATATTTGCTTGATTCCATCAATTCAGTTGCTTTTGGTGACATAGTAAGCACGGAAAGTAAATCTTTGGCAATATTAGAGGCCCTGAGGCTGTCAGAAGCCTTTCCCTGATAAGCTTCCAGGGAAAATGAATATGATTTTTCTTTTGGGTTCACTGCTCTAAACTCATGTTTGAAAAATTTGTAGGTCTGCGGACCTTCAGCAGCAGCCACCATCATCTGCAGGATGGCAGGACGGTATTTATTCCATAGTGATGAATATCCTTGTACCCCAGAGGAGCTGAAAAATTGTGAACTCATTTTAATAATTTTAGTCTAATTAAAACTTCAATTTGAAGTGATATTATTAACCCAGATAGGTTAATAGTCCTTTGCTACGGGAAGTGTGTCGCAATCTTCTGGTGGCTTTTTCTTTGATTTGCCTAACACGCTCCCGAGTAAGATTGAATTTTTCCCCAATCTCTTCAAGGGTCATTGCGGTATGACCGTTTAAACCAAAATAATCACAAATAACTTCTGATTCCCTTTCTGTCAGTGTAGATAATGCCCTGCTCACTTCTCGTTGAAGTGAATCGTGCATAAGGGCAGTATCTGGAGTGTCTACCTGGTCGCTGGTCAATACATCCAGCAAGCTATTTTCTTCCCCTTGAACGAACGGGGCATCAACAGATATTTGCCTTCCACCTGATCTGATTGTTTTTTCAATTTCATCGACACTCACATCAAGTACATCAGCTAACTCTTCACTGGATGGCTCTCGTTGAAACTTTTGTTCTAGTTCTGAAAAAGCGCGTGAAATTTTATTCAATGAGCCAACCCTATTAAGGGGCAGCCGCACTACCCTTGCCTGCTCGGCTAAAGCCTGAAGTATAGACTGACGAATCCACCATACTGCATAAGAAATAAATTTGAAGCCACGGGTCTCATCAAATCGCTCTGCAGCCTTAATTAACCCCACGTTGCCTTCATTAATTAAGTCACCCAGACTTAATCCATTGTTTTGATATTGCTTGGCCACAGAAACGACAAATCTAAGATTAGCCTTCGTTAGCTTTTCGAGTGCAATTGCATCACCCTGCTTTATCCGCTTGGCCAGTTCAACTTCCATTTCAGCGGTTATCAAATCCACCTTGCCAATTTCCTGAAGGTATTTATCCAGCGATTGACTTTCACGGTTAGTGATCTGTTTGCTTATTTTCAGTTGCCTCATATTCTAAATTTGGTGAGCTTGTGAGGGCTTATATCGCCCGAATAATGGTGCCTAACTCAATTTCAAAATCATTAAATAGGGTAATTATTCAAACGCACAGTTCCCATATCAGGATTCAAAAATTGAAGATAAAGATAGTCATTTTTGACGAATGTACCCCTCGGGCGAAATATTCATAAAAAAAGAATGACAAACGGGCCGTCTTTAAGTTCGAAACTTTCCTTTTATTATCTTGGACCTTAATTGCTACGGACTGGATTTGAGCGCTTTATTAGGAAGCATTATTAAGAATAATGACACTTATGTGAATAAGATCTAATTATTAAACTCATATATCAATGGCAAAACGACTAGTAAAAGGAGAAAAAAAATTATTTGGAGTATGTAGTGGCTTGGCCAACTATTTTGATGTTGATCCTACTTTGGTAAGGGCCTTATTTATTATTGCCTTTCTTATGGTAGGCACTGGCGGACTTGCCTATATTATTTTGGCTATTATCATGCCTGAAAAATGAGTCAGGTTAGAACTCACCGGGCAAAGGCCTAATACCATTAAATGGTTACTATAAGCTATAGCCGTTAGCGTATATTCTTTTGACAAATTGATTGGCTTGATCAAAATTTGTAATCTTCATATTTGGTCCATCCCAAAGTAGTTTAACGTAACGGCCAGGATAATCAAATTGCCCCTCCTTGCCATCTGGCTTTGGCATTCGGATGTCAAAACTCCTGATGGCCAGGTTACCCATAAGCACAATCTCTGTAAGCGGACCGGCCAGTGCAAAATCGGAACTTAGTTCTGTTTTGCCATATCCTGCCATGCAGCCATCCACCCATTGTAAATAATGACCAGGCTCATCTCCTTGGGGCACCCTGGCTATCGTTTGAGAAACATTGACTTCTGTGGTCCTGGTGGTAGGAAGCAATTGTGGGTTTCGTCCATATGTGCCGCACATCATTTTACCTTTTGTGCCAATTAATAAAACGCCATTGCCTCCATCTCCAAGCTTTTCATTGGGTTCCAACTCTTCGGGACGTGTAGGTTGAATGCCACCATCCATCCAATGTAATTTAAGGTCGGGCTTATCATCTGCTTTAGGGAATGTCATGGTGACATGCGAGGAGGGAGGACAACTTTCAGGAAAAAATCCTCTTTTGAACTCATCTACATAGACGCTACCTACACTACACTCAACTGCCGTTGGGTAAGAAAGACCCAAAATGCGATAGGGT
>DATCZR010000118.1:0-2464 GCA_036525835.1 Cyclobacteriaceae bacterium | reverse complement strand
AGCCAGTCCAAAATTTAAATCAAGGAAACTATTTGAAGTTCAGGTATTGATCTCCAATTCAGCTTTATTATTAGGACAAATTCAAATGGCACTGATTTATTTTATGTCCGGTTATGACAAACTAACCAGCGCTGCCTGGCGCTCCGGGGCTGCGGTGCATTCCATCACGCAGCTCACTTTTTTTCAAAATCCTTTTATCAACCTCGCATTAAATGAATGGCAATGTGTACTTCTTGCTTGGTTGATCATTCTGTTTGAGCTGGGATTTGCCATCCTGATTTGGTTCAGAAAACTCAGGATCCCCATGTTGGTCATGGGTGTCATCTTTCACCTGAGCATTGTCTTCCTTTTGGGCCTGGCTGATTTTGGAATCCTGATGATCTTGTGTTACGCTGTATTTTTACCTGTTCGTAAAAAAGAACAGCATGAACTGATGCCCGCTATTTAACTCGCGAGTATTCTCCGGTGGTAATTGATCTGTCCCCGATGGTAGGTGAGGTGCCCTGACAGGTGAATCAAAAAAAACTCGGCAGTCATGGGCTTGCCAAACACCTGGATAGGATACTCTTCATCCAACTTGGAATCCTTCATATTACTCAAAGTTGAAGAGATAGCTACCTTGGTGGCTTCAATTTCAGCTAGCAGCTTTTCTTTTGGAATGTTCCTATCTGCAAATTCTGCTTCCCGGTTTCTGACGTAGCCTGTATTGCCCAATGTGGTGCCCACAAAATGCTGGAGGTTCCCGCACAGATGAAGACAAAGGTTACCGGCAGAGTTTTTTATGTCTCCCTTGATGACCCACAATAATTCCTCTGAAGGATACAATGAAATCTCCTTGGTGAGTAAATCAAGATCACGTAAGAATAATTCTTTTAAAGATGTAAGGGTTGTTCTCATTGGGTTAATTCTTTTCCGATGTTTTTAATTTTGGCCTCTAGTCCGGCATTCACTTTTTCAAAGTCGTCTTTTTGGGTAAGGTCACCCTTTACACTGACATAGAATTTTATTTTGGGTTCTGTGCCGGAAGGACGTACAGATACTTTGGTACCCACTTCGGTATAAAATTGAAGCACATCCGATTTAGGCAAATCTATTTTCTTCATTTCTCCAGTGACGGTATTTTTTTCTATGCTGGATTGATAGTCGAGCAATCGCACAACCTTTTCTCCGCCCAGTGAATCAGGCGGGTTGTTTCTGAATTTCTCCATCATGGCCTTAATTTCCTGAGCGCCCGCAGCGCCTTTCTTCACCAGGTTCACAAGCCCTTCTTTGTAAAACCCGTACTCCGCATAGACATGGATCAGCCAATCATACAACGTCTCTCCGTGGTCTTTGGCTGAGGCGGCCATGGCAGCAAAAAAAGCACAGGCAGACACGGCATCCTTATCCCGGACAAAGTCGCCTACCATATAGCCATAGCTCTCCTCACCGGCAGCCACAAATTCTTTCTTTCCTTCCAGTTCCTTAATCAATTCTGCGATGTACTTGAATCCGGTAAGTGTATTAAAGCATTCAATCTGGAATTGCTGCGCCATCGCATCTACCAACTCTGTGGTCACGATGGTTTTGGCGATGTATTTGTTTTTGGTTTCTTTTAAATTTTTCAAAATAAACCAGATCATCAAGCTGAAGGCCTGGTTGCCATTCAACAAAAAGAATGCTCCTTTGTCGTCTTTAATGCCAATGCCTACGCGATCCGCATCCGGATCGGTGGCCATCACCAATTCCGCATTTTTTTGTTTAGCCAAATCAAGCGCCATCTTCATGGCAGAATGCTCTTCGGGATTAGGCGATGCCACTGTAGGGAAATGGCCATCGGGCTCAAATTGCTCTTTCACCACCATACAATTCTCAAATCCCAGTCTGCTCAAACATTCGGGTACCATGGTGTTGCCGGTGCCATGTATGCCGGTGAATACAATGGGAATGTTGCTTTGTTTCCGGATGCTTTCTTTGGCAGGTATCAACCTGATCACTTCATCATAATAGGCATCCTCCAATTCCTTTCCGATCATGTGGATAGCTGAACCCCCTGAAAACTTAATCTGATCGAATGAAGTGATTGCATTCACCTCCCGAATCACATTTTTGTCGTGGGGAGGCACCAGCTGCGCTCCGTCCGACCAGTAGGCTTTGTAACCATTGTATTCTTTCGGATTGTGCGAGGCGGTAATCACCACGCCCGATTGACATTTCAGATAACGGATCGCATAAGAAAGGAGGGGAGTAGGTCGTAACGCTGGAAATAGAAATACCTGGATGCCGTTGGCAGAGAAAACATGGGCTGTAATCTGCGCAAATTCGGGGCTGTTATTTCGGGAGTCGTAGGCAACAGCCACCTTTATTGCTTGATTAGGAAAAGACTTTTTCAAATAATTAGCCAATCCCTGTGTGGCAGATCCGATGGTGTACTTATTAATGCAATTGGAACCAACACCCATGATCCCCCGCAGTCCGCCAGTAC
>DATCZR010000117.1:0-10003 GCA_036525835.1 Cyclobacteriaceae bacterium | reverse complement strand
GGCGCCTAAAACACCTCCGCGTTCATTAATTCTGTCAAATTCTGCATATACAGCTTCTTCAACTAAATCAGTTAAATCTTCAATAATGAATGATCCTTGTATTGGATTTTCATTTTTAGCTAATCCTAATTCTTTGTTGATAATAAGTTGAATAGCCATTGCCCTTCTAACCGATTCTTCAGTAGGCGTAGTGATCGCTTCGTCATACGCATTGGTGTGCAGGGAATTGCAATTATCGTATATAGCGTACAAGGCTTGCAGTGTAGTGCGGATATCGTTGAAATCAATTTCTTGGGCATGCAAGGAGCGTCCAGACGTTTGAATGTGATACTTTAGCATCTGGCTGCGTGCATTGGCACCGTATTTATTTTTCATGGCCTTGGCCCAAAGTCTTCTGGCTACCCTTCCAATTACAGCGTATTCCGGATCAACTCCATTACTAAAGAAGAATGAAAGGTTCGGAGCGAAAGCATTGATATCCATGCCTCTGCTGAGGTAGTATTCTACATAAGTGAATCCATTGGAAAGTGTAAAGGCGAGTTGAGTGATGGGATTAGCCCCAGCTTCTGCAATATGATATCCCGAAATAGAAACTGAATAAAAATTGCGAATGTTATTTTCAATAAAAAATTGCTGCACATCTCCCATCAATCGCAAGGCAAACTCGGTAGAGAAGATGCAAGTATTTTGAGCTTGATCTTCTTTGAGTATATCAGCTTGAACCGTGCCGCGTACTTGCGATAATGTCTCTTTCTTTATTTTTTCGTAAACTTCTTTGGGTAATACCTGATCCCCGGTAACTCCTAGCAGCATCAATCCAAGCCCGTCATTTCCTCTGGGCAAAGGTCCCTGGTAGGAGGGACGCTCAGCTCCTTTATAAATAGAAGCAATCTTCTTTTCCACTTCCGCTTCGAGACCATTTTGTTTGATATAAACTTCACATTGCTGATCGATTGCTGCATTCATGAAATAAGCAAGCAACATAGGAGCAGGCCCATTGATGGTCATGGAAACAGAAGTGCGGGGATCTGCCAGATCAAAGCCGCTATATAATTTCTTAGCATCATCAAGGCAACAAATGGCTACGCCAGCATTGCCAATTTTTCCGTAAATATCGGGTCGGTAATCGGGATCATGTCCATAAAGCGTCACAGAATCGAAAGCGGTGGATAAACGTTTGGCAGGGGTTGAGAAACTCACATAATGAAATCTCCTGTTTGTGCGTTCGGGTCCACCTTCACCAGCAAACATCCTTGTAGGATCTTCACCTTCTCTTCTGAAAGGATAAATACCAGCCGTGTAAGGGAATTCACCGGGTACGTTTTCAGATAGTGCCCATCTCAACACATCTCCCCATGCCTCATATCTGGGTAAAGTTACCTTGGGTACCTGGGTGTGCGAGAGTGATTCATTGTGTGTTTGAATGGAAAGTTCCTTGTCCCTGACTTTAAATTTGAATATTGGTTCCTTATATCTATTTATTTTATCGGGCCATTGATCCAGTAGTTGTTTATTATGTGGATCAAAATTCAAGCTGCTTTTTTGGTATTGCTCTTCCAGGCCCTTGATGATTCTGTCCTTGTCTTCCAGGCTAGACTCCGTGATTACTTGAATTGATTTTTGAATAGCATAGAGTTTTTGGGCCACATCACTTTGGTCATTAATCCATTGATCGTAGCTACGATTATTTTCAGCGATCTCGCTTAGATAACGAGTCCGGTTGGGCGGGATTACATAAACTTTTTCCGACATCTCGCGTGTGATCTCAAATGTGGATGTTAATCCAGTATCTTTTTTCGCGTTGATGGTATCAATCAGATGTTTATAGAGTTGATTGGTGCCTGGATCGTTAAATTGGGAAGCGATGGTGCCAAAGACAGGCATATCATCTGGCTTTTTGTCATAAAGATTATGATTGCGCTGATATTGCTTTTTCACATCTCGTAAAGCATCCAGCGCACCTCTCTTATCGAACTTGTTTAATGCGATCACATCCGCAAAATCAAGCATGTCTATTTTTTCCAATTGAGTAGCTGCACCGTACTCTGGAGTCATGACATACAAGGAGGCATCACTGTGATCAAGAATTTCAGTATCGCTTTGACCGATACCCGATGTTTCTAAAATAATTAGATCGTATCCTGCCGCTTTTAGAATAGCAACAGCTTCTTTCACGTAGGCAGACAATGCTAGGTTAGCCTGGCGCGTTGCTAAGGATCTCATAAAAACCCTTGGATGATTAATAGCATTCATGCGGATGCGATCTCCCAACAGGGCTCCACCTGTTTTACGTTTAGAAGGATCGACAGAAATGATCCCAATTGTTTTATCCTTAAAATCGATCAAAAATCTTCTCACCAGTTCGTCTACCATGGAAGATTTACCAGACCCGCCAGTTCCGGTAATGCCAAGAACAGGTGTCTCTTTTTGAGCTGCCTTTTTATGGATGGTATCAAATAAAGCTTTGTGTACGTCAAAATAGTTTTCAGCAGCCGTGATCAATCGGGCAATGGCCAATGTGTTTTTATCTTCAAGTTGAACTAATTCATCGTCAAGATTTTCCCCCAATGGATAGTCGCATTGTTCAACCAGATTATTAATCATTCCCTGCAATCCCATCGCACGTCCATCATCAGGGGAATAAATACGAGTGATCCCGTAATCCATCAATTCCTTTATTTCTTCAGGCAGGATTACGCCCCCTCCACCACCGAAAATTTTAATGTGACCAGCTCCCTTTTCTTGCAGGAGATCATGCATGTACTTGAAATATTCATTATGTCCGCCCTGATAACTTGTCATGGCAATACCTTGGGCATCTTCCTGGATAGCGGTGTTTACCACTTCTTCTACGCTACGGTCGTGGCCCAAATGGATAACCTCGCAGCCCGTTGCCTGGATAATTCTTCGCATGATGTTGATGGCGGCATCATGCCCATCAAACAGACTGGCAGCCGTTACTATTCGTACCTTATTTTTAGGCTTATAAGGTGCTGGAGCCTTGTGGCCTGCCAGGTTGGGCGTTTCTTTCTTCTCGATTGGGGTGGTTTCCGTCTTCATTCCATCACCATTTTTGGACCTTAAAAGTACGGAGAACGGAATTATATCCCTAACAAGTGATAGGTCGGTTTTTAGTGGAGCTTTGTGACTTATTTAGAAATAATTATTTCGTTCTCTTTGATAAATTGTCTCCAATCACTTAGCAATTCCTCAAATTTTTCGGGCTGAGTATTTCTCAAATCAGTGATTTCGCCTAAATCGGCTGCAATATTGAAAAGCATCATTTTAGCCTCATCATAAGGGGCTTCCAGGTTCACAATTTTCCAGTCACCTTTTCTGTAAAAAGTCTTTCCTCTGTGCTCCATGCCCATTCCATAATTTTGGTCATGGATCATGGAAGAGAGCCCTTGTAAATAGGGAAGTATGGAATTACCCAATAGCGGTTTTGTTTTGGCAGTGCCTAATGTACCTGGGTAAGTCACACCAGCAAGCTCATAAAATGTAGGTGCCAGATCCATCACAGTAAAGTAAGCGTCTCTAATTTCACCAGTGCTCGGAATATTTTTTCCGCTAATGATAAATGGCGTGTTGGTTCCACCCTCCGTTGTATATCCTTTAAATCGATTAAACGGAGCGGCTCCTGCCTGTGCCCACTGCGGACCATAGGAAACAAATGAACTTGGTAAACCCATATTTTTATACGAATTATTATAGTGAGCACGCACAAAGTCTTTTGACCAGTCTTCATTATAAAAATCGTTGGGGGCTGCGCCATTGTCTGACATAAATATGACTACGGTATTCTCATATATCCCTTCCCTTTTTAAGGCTTGAATCAAGCGTCCTATGTGGTAATCCAGGTTATCAACCATAGCCGCATATAACTCCATCTTGCGTGATTCCATTTTCTTTTCTTCTGCAGTAAGTTCTATCCATGGTTTAATGTAATCAAGGCTTGGCGGGAGCTTCGCTTGTAAAGGAATCATTCCAGCATCCTTTAAGGATTCAAAACGCAGAACCCTTAGCGAATCATAACCTATGTCGTACCGTCCGGCATACCGATCTAAATAATCCTCAGGAACCTGTAATGGCCAGTGTGGGGATGTGTAGGCTGCAAAGGCGAAAAATGGTTTATTAGGATTTTCCTTTTTTCCGTCAATAATAAATTCAATTAGCTTGTCAGTATAAACTTCGGTAGAGTATTTTCCTTCCGGGTAGTCTACTATTTTCCCATTCTCACGATATGATGAAATGGGATGTTTGGGCTCAATGCCTACATTATTGAAATGGTTTCCACCGCCCTGCAACAGGTTATACGATTTATCAAATCCCTTATTTTTCGGACTATCTTTCTCCTCGTAGCCCAAGTGCCATTTTCCTGCCGTATAGGTTTGGTAACCTGCCTCTTTTAGTAATGCGGGCAAGGGTATTATTCGATCGGATAAATGTGCTTCATAACCTGATGTCCTAAATAAGGGAGAATCTTCCGATACACCGCCTTGAATCCCCATTCCAGCCACATGGTTATTCTGTCCTGATAGCATCATGGCACGGGTGGGTGCACACATTAGCGCAGTGTGAAACCGACTGAAACGAAGACCATTTTTAGCCAGTTGATCGATATTGGGGGTGCGAATGTCACCTCCAAAACAACCAATGTCGGAATAGCCAAGGTCATCAGCTACAATTAAAAGAATACTGGGCCGTACATTCTCGTCAACTTTTTGGGTGCAGGATTGACAAATCATTAAAATAAATAGTCCGATAGTGCCAATAGCCGCTCGCATAGTTTTAAAGATTGTTGAAGCTTTTAAATTAGTACTTTAGAATTACAAACCCTACCATTATGATTAGCCGCAGAAACCTTATTAAATCTTTTGGATTAACCACATTAGCACTGCCTGCAATTCCATTGCTTGGATCTGATGTTTTCAATCATGAAATAAATTTACCCGACAAGGCCGATCCGGATTATTGGGGTAAGCTCCGCAAGCAATTTATGCTTGCTGATGATAAAGTTTTTTTCAATACGGGTACAGTTGGTGTGATGCCTCGTCCTGTAGTTAATGCAGTGACTAAGCATCTAAATTATATGGCTACTGATGTAGCAGACTGGGCCTACAAAGATGATAGCAAAGAGCGGTTTATTAGTGGGTACCAGGATTTGATGTATATAAGAACCAAAGTAGGTAAGATTATTAATTGCGATCCAATAGGAATAGGCCTGACTGACAATGTTACGAATGCCATGAGTTACATTGCTAATGGTATTGAATTGAAGGCGGGAGATGAAATACTTACCACCAACCAAGAGCATCCGGGCGGCCGATGCAGTTGGGAAGTAAGAGAAAAAAGAGACGGGGTGATTATCAAGCAAATGGAGCTTCCTAAGCCTATTCAGACTGCTGATGAGGTCCTGGATTTGGTGAAAAAAAGTTTTGCTCCGAAAACGAAAGTGTTGATGCTTTCGCATGTGATTTCGGGTAGTGGTGCAATTCTGCCTGTCAAAGAAATTTGTACAGCTGCAAAGTCAAAGGGTATTTTCACAGTACTTGATGGAGCGCAGACGGTGGGTCATATCAAAGTTGATATTAAGGATATTGGCTGCGATGCTTATGTAGGTTGTTTTCATAAGTGGATAGGCGCGCCAACCGGAACAGGATTCATGTATGTTGATCCTCAAAGAATAAAAGAGGTATGGACGACAGTAGCCAGCGCACAATGGGACAACCATGAAGATGATGGCTATCGGTTTACGCAAAGGGGTACAGGAAACTTTTCGATTTTATTTGGTTTGGATGCTGCGCTGGATTTTTATTTTGAAGTAGGTCATGACCGGTGGACAGACAGAGTTAAATATCTGGGTGACCGCTTGCGCAATGGTTTGGCTAAAAATAAAAAAGTGAAATTCTATAACCCTAAAGATCCGAGTATGTGTGCGGGTATTTCGGTTTATAATATTGACGGACTTACGGGTACAAAGCTTCAGGATGCTTATTGGGAGAAGGGCAGAATGCGTCCCCGCTCAACGGGCGATGTATATGGAGTAAGACACAGTACCCATATTTTCAATAGTGAAAAAGAGATTGACCGGGCCATTGAGATCATCAATGAATTGTCTTCGTAATAGAAGTGAAGTAAATTAACACTTCTTGAGTTGCCCTACTTGAAATGATAAAGTAAAATAATGGTTGCGCTGAATGCGGGCTTTGAGTTGTCTTTGATTTCCATTACTGAATTTAGCTCCGCTTTGGCGATACCTCGCAAGTTGACGATTCCATTAAGCTTTACTTTTAGTCTTACTTCTGAATCGACAACAACAGGTTGATTAAATTTTAGGCTTTCAATGCCATAATTGACCAGCATCGTAATGTTGTTGACCTCCACAATCTGTCCCCACAAGTAAGGCACCAGCGAAAGCGTCAAGTAGCCATGTGCTATTGTTTTCTTAAAAGGGCTTTCTGTGGCGGTTCTTTCCAAGTCGGTGTGGATCCACTGATGATCCAGCGTTGCATCAGCAAATTGATTGATTTGTGCTTGAGTGATTTTCACATATTCAGATGTTCCAATTTCCTTACCGGAATAGGCTTCAAATTCTGAAAAGCTATTAATGACAACTTTGCTCATGGTTTGAAATTAAGCATTTAAGGTAGTTGAATTTTCTTTATAGTTAAAACGGAAGTAAACTTCAATGCCAGGTACACTCAACTTATTGATAATTATTATCTTTGTGACTTAGAACTTCAATAAAGAAGACCTAGTACATCAAATGCGCTTAGCTCAATTAGCGAGAAAAATATCAGTAAAAGCATCAGAAATTACAGAATTTCTTGATGCCCAAGGTATTCAATTGGAAAACAACTCAAATGCTAAGGTAATGGACGAACATGTGGAGCTGGTTTTTACTCATTTTGCATCCGAATTGATAGGCGAGGATGATGCTTCAATGCCGGAATTGCCAAGTGAACCAGAAGCCAAAGTGCCTGAAGCCGAAGGAGAGGGATTTTCTCAAAAAGCCGAGGAAGTCGAAACAATTAATGATGTCGTTACTCCAGAAGAAGCAGTTGATACTCATGAAGTAATCAAACCAGTAAAAGTTGAATTACCTGGACTAAAAGTGGTGGGCAAAATTGATTTGCCAGAACCAAAAAAGAAAGAGGGAAAATTGCCTGAGGATAATGAAGGTTCAATAGAAAAAGATGAAAATAGCACTGAAACAATCAGTCAATCTTCGCGATCAGGAACTGGAAGAGCCAGACCAAAACGGGAGTATGATAGGAGGCCCAGAAAGAATCCTATTGCATTGCAACGCGAGCGTGAAGAACGAGAGGTATTAAAGAGAAAACTAGAGCAACGAGAGAAGGAAAAAGAATTACGAACCAAACGATACCTCAAAAAAGTAAAAGTTAAATCAAATCCTCCGAAGCCATTAAAGAAAATGAAGAATGATGAAGAATACGAAACCTATTCAGAGGTTACCGCCAAACCCAAATCTTTTATTGGCAAGATTCTCAATTGGTTTGTGTCTGAATAATCTGCCCTAAGATAGAGTAAAACTCAAAGTAAGTGTTCACTCATGAACATTTGGGTGTACATAATCGGGTCACCCAATAACAACTATCTTCGAATTCAATTGAATTTAGTTAATTATAAACGTGGCAATAATTTTGTTTATAAAAAGTGGACTCTAACCTATTGAATACATGCGTACACTCATTGCTCTTGTTCTCTGGTTTATTTTATTGGCTATTAGTTGGCCTTTGGCGTTGCTTGTCTTTTTCCTTTTTCCACTTGTATGGTTGCTCTTGCTCCCATTTAGGATAATTGGATTTACACTTTCGGCTATTTTTGAAATAATAGGCGCTATTTTGATGTTTCCATTCCGGGTTTTGAAGAGAATCTAGGCTTACCTATTTTTTTAAATAGCTGCCAGCTCCTCTACATTAAATTTGAAAAGCTTAGCTGCATTTTTCCAAAAATAATTTCCTTTTCGTCGTCTGTCAAGTCTAATTGCTTCATAAAGGATATACTTAATATTGGGGTTAATCATTCGAATACTGATATTTGTTAAGTTTTAAACTACCTATTGATATGACTTCAAAAAAAGGATTAAGTGATGTTACCGATCGCGAATTAATGGAAAAAATGGTTGACAACACCAGGAAGGCTTCGGACACACTAATAAAAATCAAAAATTTCATAATTCTTCTTATAGGGCTTTTTGTGATGGCGTTTGCGTTTGTGCTAGTATATATGCAGCATGACTGACTATTATTTTATAAACAGGATTATTTCAAGAAGAACTTATTCTGACCCCCTTTTCAATTCCATTTTTGAAAGAATTATTTGAAATCCGGGGTGATCAACAATTTTGTCAAAAATAGGATCGCAGCTTATGTAGGGCATATTGGGATCATGAGCTTCATATGCTTTCTGTAACCACTCAAGAGCTTTATTTTGGTTGCCTGCTCGTGTATATAGGGTGGCTATTTGCCAGTGTGCAAAATAGGTAGTGTCCATTTTTTCGATAAACGCTTCAGCTACCCGTTCCATGGCTACTTTGTAGCCACCTTCCTGATTTCCTGTGATCAACATCTCCACGGCCCTGTATTCTCTCCTTTCGGAGTATAAAACTTTTGCCGTTTCGAGTGCCTTGTCGTACTGTCCCATATTGTGATAGATGGTCCATAATGCTGCCAATGCAATTGTATTACTCGGATCATTTTCCAGAAGTTTATTTAATCGACTCAGCGCTTTAGGGTATGCCCGAGCATGATTGAGATACATTCCATAGAGCGCTTGTACCAGCCAATTATCAGTCTCCAACTCCAAAGCCTTATTCATTTGGGATTCTGCATCATTACTTCGGTTCAAGATATTTAGATAATGCGCATAATGAGCTCTTGCTTCTGCATTATTAGGATTCATATTCAAAGTGATCTCAAATTCCTTTTTGGCTTCTTCCCAATTCCAATTTCCCCACGTATTTGTAATCGCTAACAGGTAATGAATTTCCGGGTGGTCACTGCCAAGGGATAGTGCTTTGGCGGTAGCTTCCTGAACATAAGGTGCGGCTTCGTAAGCAGAAATAAGGCCCATTTGAGACCTAAATCCATAAACCATTGCAATTCCGGTATACGCTGGGGCATAATTTGGATCTTTTTCTAAGGACCGGTTAAAATAGTTAAGGGCTCTGTTAATGCCCTCCGGGGTTGCTTTATACAAATAACCCAGGCCTTCGATATAAGCTTTATACGCTTCAGGATCTACTCTTTTGCTCTTTGGAATAGCATTTCCCTCATTCAATACGGTCACATTCAATTCTTCGGTAATTGCTTGTACGATGTCGTTGTAAATAGAAAAAACATTACCCAAATCAGTTTTAAATGATTCACTCCAAATTTGATACTCCTCTGGGAATACTCTTATTAATCGAACTTGAATACGAAGGCTATCATCTATTTGGTATATGTCTGGCTCCAAAACTACATCAACTCCCAACTCCTTTGCGATTTCTGGAATTGACTTAGTGCTTTTTTGATACTTGGCTGTTGATGTTCTAGAAGGGACACGCAGAGATCGGATAGCCGCAATTTGGTCTCTTAAGTCCGAATGCATACCTGCCATCAATACATTTTTGGAGGAGTCTCCTGAAAGATTTGTAATGGGCAATATAGCGATTGATGCCGAGGTGCTGTGCAAGGGGTTATTCTTTTGCCACCAAATAAAAATAGAAGTAATTAAAACTATAGCTAAGATTATTGGAGCTGTGACAGATCTTGAAGATTTTGAAATTTGTTTGATTTTGTCAGATGAAGGAACCGGGAGCCAATTTTCCACCATACAATAAGTGCCAATTGGCATGCCCACATTTTTTAAATTAACATCGGCCAGGTAGCGTGTTTTAATGTTGGAATGAGCATGTACAGCTTGTTGAACGGATTCGGATATATATATGCCTCCAGGGTCGGCAATTGTTTGCAACCTTGAGGCTATGTTGACT
>DATCZR010000116.1:0-3963 GCA_036525835.1 Cyclobacteriaceae bacterium | reverse complement strand
ACAGGGGCAGCAATTGCCATAAGACCTGGCAACACCATCTCCTTGATGGCAGCCTTCGTTGATATATCAACACATTTTCCATACTCCGCCTTTCCATCAGCATCCTGAAAAGTTTTTTGATCTTCAGATGACCATTCTTTCATGTTTTTATCACCATTTTTTCTCATCACGGCCAGCGCAGCCTTCAATTCAGGGATATTGGCAAACTGCCTTCTCACTTCTTCGATCATCGCCATGGCTGCACGACCTACTGCACCCATCGCCAATGCGGAGAATACAAAAGGTAACATGCCTCCTATAAATAAACCAGCCATTACATTAGCCTTGGAAACGTCTATCTGACCCAAGTGAGCTGTTGTCATAAAGGCGCCAAACAAGGCAAGCGCAGTTAACGCAGCAGAACCAATGGCAAATCCTTTTCCAATAGCCGCAGTTGTATTACCTACTGCATCCAGCTTATCTGTTCTTTGCCTTACCTCGGCAGGAAGTTCTGACATCTCAGCAATACCTCCGGCATTGTCAGAGATAGGGCCGTAAGCATCAACGGCCAATTGGATTCCAAGATTTGAAAGCATACCCACGGCAGCGATTGCAATACCGTAAAGTCCTCCGAAATTAAACGCTCCGATAATGGCCAATGCCAATATTAAAATAGGCACAGCCGTAGACATCATACCTACCCCAAGCCCTGCGATAATATTAGTAGCAGCGCCTGTTGAAGATTGACGAACGATGGAAAGGACAGGCTTCTTGCCCATGCCAGTATAATATTCAGTGACTAATCCAATCAACAAGCCGGCCACTAGACCTATAACGGTTGCAATGAAGATTCCTGTTGCATTATAGAAATTTCCTTTTTCAGGATCTGCCCAGGCATACAATGGATCTTTAAACCACCATCCCTCAGTGGGTAACATCCATTGAATAATAAACCATGACGCAATGATCATGATGACGGCAGAGACGATCTCTCCTGTATTCAATGCTTTTTGTGGATCACCACCTTCTTTCACTTTAACGAAAAAGGTTCCAATGAATGACATTAGAATTCCTGTTCCTGCAAGTACTAGGGGAAGTAGCACCGCGGAAAGTCCACCAAAATTATCTGAGAATCCAGGGACCATAAACGCAGCTCCCAATACCATAGTTCCAATAATGGAACCCACATAAGATTCAAATAAGTCGGCTCCCATTCCGGCCACATCACCCACGTTGTCACCCACGTTGTCTGCAATGGTTGCAGGGTTTAATGGATGATCTTCAGGGATGCCAGCTTCAACTTTTCCAACTAAGTCTGCACCTACGTCAGCTGCTTTGGTATAGATACCACCACCCACACGCGCAAAAAGTGCAATGGAAGATGCGCCAAATGAAAATCCGGTAAGAACCGTGATTACTTGGGTAAGGCTAGCTTGATCAGCTACGCCATATATAGTTGAATAAATGATGAACAGTACACTCAATCCGAGAACGCCGATTCCAACTACACCCATTCCCATTACTGATCCTCCGGTAAAGGCGACCTCAAGTGCGCGACTCAGGCTGGTGCGTGCTGCATGGGTAGTGCGCACATTGGCTTTGGTGGCTACACGCATACCAATGAATCCAGCAAGTGCTGAGCTAAATGCACCCAATACGAATGAGATACCTACTAGCGGTGATGAGGTCTCGCTATTTGCAGTAAAGGCCAATAGTAAGGCCACGCATAAAACAAATACAGAAAGTACTTTATATTCTGCTTTCAAAAAGGCCATAGCACCTTCAGCGATGTGGCCAGCAATTTTCTTCATTTTATCAGTACCGGCATCTTGTTTCGACACCCAGGCACTTTTCCAAATAACATACAACAACCCCATTACTCCGAAAAGGGGCATTACATACAATACAGTCTGCATACAGATTTAGATTAATTTATTCTCAAAATAGCCCGCAATAATTCACGGACAGGGCCTTAAAAAGCTCCGCAAAGATAGAATAAGCATCAAAAAATTAAAATATAACTTCTAGCTTCCCTGAGGAGGGAAAAAGAGCTGTTTTAAGCCAACCCAGAGCCTTTTTTTCTTGTCATCGTCATCCAGCAAAATAAGGAGAGCGTCGGCAAGCACCAATTGGGTTTGAGGAGTAGTAATTACCTCATACAAATTCACCCCGGAAATGGTGACACCAAAGCCTATTAAGTTACCAGGCTTATCAGTCCATTCGGATAAATCAAGCTTTTGGGCCTCCACAATTCGAACAGCAGCTAAACTCAATTTCACAGATGACAATATCTTGCCCAACAGTTGAATCTCAGCTTCTGAAAGTGCAGTCCATTTTGAATTCAAAACCACGGTAGTAGGTTGTGGAAACGAATAAATTTCTTCTTCGTATGTAGTATTGAACAGGATAGGATTACTCATTAGGGTTGAATATCAAAAAGCGACTTGAGTTCGTTGGCGTCTTTAGGATTCATTCGCATGGCGAGGATCAATCTGAGCTGTCTCCTACGCAGCGCCCCGTCATACTGAATTTTTTCATCTTCCGTTTCCGGTTCAACTTCAGGTACAGGCATAGGCTTACCCTTTTTATCCAACGCAACAAAAGTGAAATAAGCGGAATGACTATCTAATTTCTTGTCTGCCGGAATATCTTCTGCTTCTACATCGATTCTCACTTCCATGGAAGTATTGAAAGAGCGGGTCACCTTTGCTTTCAGGGTTACCACATTACCCAATTGAATTGGTGATTTGAAGGAAATGTTATCAACAGAAGCGGTAACAACTACTGAGTTTGAATGTTTTTGCGCAGAAATGGCAGAAACTATATCCATCCAATGCATGAGCCGGCCTCCCATGAGGTTGTTAAAGGTATTGGTATCATTGGGTAGCACTAATTCGGTCATGCTCACTAAAGATTCCTTCGGATGCTTCTTCTGACGACTCATTGGCGTGGGGTAAAGTGTAACTGTTTGAGGTTGCTGCAAAAATCATAAAAATTATCGGCTTAATCGTCTTGATTAGTTAAATAAGTACCTTGCATTTTTATGATAAACCATAGAGAGTGAAATGAATTCGATTCGGGTTTTTGCGCCAGCTACCGTATCTAATGTAAGTTGTGGCTTTGATGTGCTTGGATTTGCCATGGATGGACCCGGTGATGAAGTTCAGCTTACCCTTACTTCGGATCAGGAAATAAAGATCAGATCCATCCTGCCAGCTTCTGTCAAATTACCAATGTCAGTTGAAAAGAATACAGCCGGTGTGGCTGTGAAGTCATTGCTATCTGCCATAGGAAGCAAACAAGGTGTGGACATTGAACTGGCTAAGAATCTTCCGCTTGGTAGTGGCATGGGATCGAGTGGTGCCAGCGCTGCAGCCGCACTGGTGGCTATTAATGAATTGTTGGGAAACCCATTATCCAGAAATGAACTAATACCTCATGCAATGGAGGCAGAACGAATAGCCTGTGGATCTGCTCACGCAGATAATGTGGCGCCATCCATTTTAGGAGGTTTTGTTTTAGTCCGCGAGTATGATCCCCTTGATGTGATAAGCATCCCAATTAAAGCTAAACTATGGTGTTCACTTGTCCATCCTCACATCGAATTGAAAACGAAAGATTCACGCAAAGTGTTAAAGCCACAAATTCTCCTTACTGATGCGGTTAAGCAGACTGGTAATATTGCCGCTTTGATGATCGGCTTAATGAAACCAGATTCGGATTTAATTTCAAAATCCTTGCAAGATGCAATCGCTGAACCTTGGAGAGCCAAATTTATTCCTGGCTTTGATGAAATTAAGAAAGTAGCGGCAGCGCATGGGGCATTGGGTAGTGGGATTTCGGGTTCAGGTCCATCTATTTATGCGCTAAGTGAAACCAAAGTCATTGCTCAAAAGGTGGGAGATCAAATCCAGGCGATATTTCGGAAAAATAAAATTAATAGCGAAGTGTATGTGTCAGCAATATCTGATCAAGGGGCACATA
>DATCZR010000115.1:0-3546 GCA_036525835.1 Cyclobacteriaceae bacterium | reverse complement strand
AAAATGTCTACTTTATCACCTGCATTGAAGCGACCAATAAATCGCTCTGAAACATCTGCTTTTAAATACATTTGATCTGAGCTCACAATACGGACAAGTGGAACACCAGGAGCCGCCATTTCACCCACTTGCGCTTCAAGTTGATCAATAGTTCCTGTAAACGGCGCCCTGATAATGGCCAAATTTAATTGTGCATTGGCCGTTGCCAGTTTGCCTTCCAAAGATTCCACGTTATTCTTTGCCTGCAGGTATTGCACTTCCGTGCCTATTTTTTGTTCCCAAAGCCTGGACTGTTTTTGATACACCGTCTTAGCAAGCTCCAAGGAAGTTTTTAACTCTTCAATGGTCTTCCCAATTACATCCGCATCTAATTCGATAAGTGATTGACCTCTATTTACACGTTGACCTTCTCTCACATTAATCCTTATTATTTCACCGGCCGTCTGCGCACTCAGGAAAACATTTTTCCTTGATTCAACAGATCCTCTCACTTCTACCTTGTGTTCAAATGGCTTCTTCTTAGCTACAAAGATGGACACCAGAATAGCCTTACTGTTTTCCCGCGCAAACTCCGGATCTAACTCGCTAATCTCTTTCTCAAGACTTGCAATGGTTAGCTTAAGGTTTTGAAGCTCAGTACGTGCCTTGTCAAGTTTTTCTTTCTTGGCCTGCACATTCTTGTCACCTTTTTGCTCATTGTCACAAGCAGCAGCGATTAAAAATAAAACTGGGATTAAGTATATCGTCTTCATGTATTGTGAGTATTTCATTTATTGTCTAGTAATTTCCCGCAAGCTTTTTCAAGGTCAACCTTAGCTACTAATGCATTGTAAACCGAACCATGATAGTTGGTTTGGGCTTCTTTAAATGAGGTATCCGCATTTATGACCTCGATGTTGGATCCGACACCAGCCTCATACTTTATTTTAGCCACCCGGTAAACATTTTCCGCCAACTCCATATTCTCGCGTTGAGCGATCATATTATCAACGCTTTTCTTAAGCGTTGTTTTCGCTTGCTGAATCTGAACATCAATATTTTTTTGTAATTGGTCTTTGCTTACCTCTATTTGCTTTATTTGTAAACGTTTTTGTTGAATTTGTCGGCTCTTTCTCAAGCCGTCAAAAATGGGCACATTCATTCGCAACCCAACAACCCCTAATCCAAACCATCTGTCACCAAAATTCAAGAGGTCTGATGTAGATCCAGCCCCTGTACTCGCTCCATATCTTCCATAAATATCAATCTTAGGCAGATACCTAACTTGCGTATTCTTGATGTCGAGATTTACCAGCTCAAGATTGGTCTGCAATTGTGAGAATTCTATTCGATCCACATAATCAAAATCATTTACAAAGTTCTCATCGAGCACTTCGAACTGAATGTCTGCGATTCGATCTTTCAACTCCAAAGGAGCATTTATATCCATTCCCATTTGAAATTTTAGCAGGGCATAACTCAGTTCCAATGTTCGCCTAAAATTCTCCTTTTCTACCTTAGCATTATTGTATTGAACTCTAATGCGATCCACATCAATCTGTTCAGCAAATCCGACATCAAGCATAGCTCTGGTATCCTGAAGAAGTGAATCCAATCTGCCATACGAATTCTCAATTAATTCCAGTTGCTCATGATTGACTAGCGCCAGATAGTAGGCTTTTGAAACCGCTTCTATAACATCAGTTTCAGATTTGATTTTATCCTTCCTCGCTAGATCTGTATATGTCCTGGATGCTTTTAGTCCCACGAAATAGGATCCATCAAAAATCATCTGATTAAGATCAATAGCCGCTGATCCATTATAGGCAGGCGAAAACTGTACAGGTGCAAACGTACCCACCTCACCTCCGAAAAATTCAGCTGGAATAAAAGAGGTGGCCACTTTAAAATTATATCCTAAATCAGCAGAGGCATTTAGCTGTGGCAATCCATCAGCCAAAATTTCACCTACCCGATAGCGGGAGATATCCAAACTTAGCTGCGCATTCTTTATGTTTTGATTGTTCTCCAAAGCAAATTGAATACAATGCGATAAAGACATGGTTGCAGGGGCGGTCTGAGCAACGGCTTGATGTGCAAAATAAAAAAGGAGGAGAACCATGTATACTCGTCTCATAGTTGCATTGTGGATTTTTCCGCGTTACTTAATTTTTCTTTATACTTTTCATAAAGCTTACGGCCTTTGTACGTAAAAATGCCGTAAATAAAATGTTCAAAAATCTGCATTTGAACATCGGTCAGTTCATACTGATCCTTTGGAAATAGTGAAGGATCAAATGCCAACTGAATAGTTTCAATTCGCATGATGGCCATCACATTGGTATTAACTTCTGCTCTAAAATAGCCCTCCTCTTTTCCCTGTATTAGCGATCGTTGAATCTGGTCCTTGATAAAATTGTTCTTGTAGTCAAGCCACACATTCCACGCTTCGCGATGATACTTCTCCAAATCAAACAGCAGTGATGGATTCATGTCCCTAAAATTCTCTCTTAGGCAACGAGACAATTTCACTAATTCCTCTATGGAATTCTTAGCTGTCTTTCCAATCTGATCCAGTTCTTCCTGGTCTTTAGCGATATGGGCTTTTGTAACGGATAACACCATTTCATCTTTATCCTTGAAGTATTGATAAAGGGTTTTTTTGGAGACACCCAGGTGGTTGGCAATGTTGTCCATGGATACGCTTCTTATGCCGTATCGCATGAAAAGCTCAGCAGCACCTTGCAAAATCTTGATTTTTGTATCTATAGCTTCCATATGGGCGCAAAACTATGGAAACTATTGAGTTATCCAAAGTTTCCATAGTTTTCAAGCTCATTTAACGGACCAGAGCCAGCAAGGTTTAATCAAATGGGTAAATAAAATTTGATGATTAGCTCAGGACTGCTCACTAGTAGGGTTTTCATGTTTGGAGCCGCTACCCCAACCGCACTTATCCTTCATTTTTTGACGAAATTGCTGCTTCTGCTCCTCGCTCATACGGTTCCATTTTTCCCTCCAGTTGTGCTTCCAGTATCCACCTTTGTAATTGCCATGATGGCGATTTCCCATCGGAAATAATAATATTTTGGAAAGCAGTATGAGTCCAAATGCCTGCCAAATTGTAATTGCTGGCCCCGCAAAGAGAACTGGCACCAACCAATTCCATAGCAACTGGGTTATCAACCCTAACAAACCAATCGCAAGTACACCCAGGAGTACCATTTTCAAAATCCAACTTCCTCGTTTCATAATTCTATCATTTAGTATTTTTTCAAAAATCTTTATTTGTCATCCAGAAAATCATCATAAAATTGTTGCAATCGTTTCCGTAAACTCAAAATAGCATATCGTTTTCTCGAGAGTAATGTGTTGATGGACACCCCTTCCTCTTCTGCGAGTTCACGAAAACTCTTCTCCTCAATTTCATTCTGAACAAATACATCCCGTTGTTCTTTTGGAAGTTCACTGAGTGCGTCCGTGATCTCATCCCAAATGGCTTCTTTCAGCAGAATGGACTCTGGTGAATTATCCAAATCAGGTAAAATTTCTTGTAAAGTCAGTGGC
>DATCZR010000114.1:0-6839 GCA_036525835.1 Cyclobacteriaceae bacterium | reverse complement strand
GTCAATGCTTCAGGGGGCTTAAGCGGCTTTAGTTCAATTGGACCTACATCTGACAATCGAATAAAACCTGATGTGGTGGCCCTTGGATCAAACGTGTCGGTAATCAAAGCTAATGGAGCTATTGGTACAACAAGCGGCACTTCGGTTGCTGCGCCATTAGTGACCAGTCTGGTGGCTGGTCTCATGCAGGTATTTCCCGAATTAAAAGTGAGTGAATTATACCAGCTTATCATTGCTTCAGCAGACCTGAGCGAAAGTCCAAATAACCAGAAGGGCTACGGAGTACCGAATTATGTATCTGCAAAAATCATCCTGGGTGAAGAAGGACAGGAGGTACCTTCTTCTGCCATTCATATTTATCCAAATCCAGCTACTGGAGATGTAGTGAAAATTAAAGTAGATACTCAGCCAGGTCAATTGGCTGTATTGCAGGTTTTTAACGTTCAGGGAAGTATCCTAATGGAATCTGAAGGCGTGGTGTCCTATGTCAATAATCCTATCGAACTGGACTTGTCAGAGTTAAACGCTGGTCTTTATATTTTAAAAGTGGAAATTGGCAACATCCTTAAAACAGTTCGCCTCATTAAGTTTTAGACTTAATCGACTTGTAATCAGCCTGAATCCTCATCATTAGCTATTATATTTGCAATGATGAAACCAATCGTAGCTCCCTCAATCCTGGCCGCAGATTTTGCCAATCTTGAAAAAGAAGTAAAGATGATCAATGAAAGCGAGGCAGACTGGATCCATGTGGATATCATGGACGGGGTATTTGTTCCTAATTTGTCTATGGGAATTCCCGTTGTGCAGGCCATTAACAAGCATGCCAAAAAACCCCTGGATGTTCATTTGATGATTGTGCATCCTGAAAAATATGTGGAAGATTTTCGCAAGGCTGGTGCCGCAGTTATTTCGGTACACATTGAGGCATGTCCACATCTTCATAGAAACATTCAACAAATCAAGTCATTGGGGTGCAAGGCAGGTGTGGCAATTAATCCACATACCTCCGTGGCTCAGCTTGAGGATGTGATCAATGACATAGATTTAATTTGCTTAATGTCCGTGAATCCCGGATTTGGAGGTCAAAAGTTTATTGAGAATACTTATGTCAAAGTAAAAAGGCTTCGAGAGATGATTGATAAAGCCGGGTCCAAGGTGCAGATAGAAATTGATGGAGGAGTTAATCAACAAAATGCAGGACCACTTATGGCAGCTGGTGCTGATGTACTGGTGGCAGGAAACTTCGTTTTCTCCTCAAGCAATCCTAAGCAGGTAATTGAGCAACTCAAAGCTGTTGGATAAGCTTTTTCGGCAAGGATTTTGTAATCCAAAAGGCTAAAAATCACATGCGTATTACCCTAGTTCTCACCTTCATCATAATGCTAACTGGCTGTACCAGGCAGGTGGCCAGAATAGACCCTGGAGTGTCCATGGATTTAAGCGGCAGATGGAATGATACAGACTCACGGGCTGTGGCTGAGGCCATGACCAATGAATTGTTGACTAGTGAGACATTTGAAAAATTTGCGGAAGAAGAAGGCAAAAAGCCGGCCATCATTGTGGGGTGGATACTTAACAAAACGAGTGAACACATTGATGCCGATAATTTTATAAAAAAAATAGAGCTTACTATTTTCAACTCTGGTCTGGCAGACCTGGTGGAGTCTGAAGAATTTCGAGATAAACTACGGCTTGAACGCGCCCAACAGCAAGATTTTGCCAGCAACGAAACGACTGCGCAGTGGGGGCAGGAAATTGGTGCTGATTTGATGTTATTTGGCGAGATGAATTCAGAAACAGATGTGTATAACAATAAGCGGGTAGTAAATTATGTTATCACCTTATTTCTGACTGATATGGAAACCAACAAGCGAGTTTGGTATGGCCAAAAAGAGATAAAAAAATATATTCGAAATTAACGAGGCTAAAGTAAAGCCATTCAAGGTGAGGTTAGGTTTACCATCTTTCATTGTTATCTCCTTATTTTTCACGCAATCATGTGCCAATTATTATCAAAGTAATTACAGTTTTAATGCTGCTTTTGAGCAAGGCGAATTGGAAAGGGCATTGGCTGATCTGCAGTCTTCACCTACCCGCGATTACAAGAAGAAAGAGTTTCTTTATCTAGCCAACAATGGATTGTTGCTTTCTGTGCTGGGACGGTACGAGGAGAGTAACGAATACCTGGAGAAGGCCTTTATTTTCGGTGAGGACTACCGTAAGAATTACTTAGATGAAGCTGCTTCCTACTTAACTAATCCGATGGTGACAGCGTATCCTGGCGAAGATCACGAACACCTAATGGTTCTTTATTACAAGGCCATGAACTTCTTAAAGATGGGTAAGCGAGCCGAAGCACTCGTGGAATGCAAAAGATTAAATATTCGTATACAGCAGCTGAGTGATCGGTATAATACAGATAAAAAATATCAAAAGGATGCCTTTATTCACCTATTGATGGGTATTATTTATGAAGCTGATAATGATTTTAACAATGCTTTCATTGCCTATCGCAATGCTTATGAAGTTTATCAATCAGCATATAAGGAGCTGTTCAATAGTGAAGTACCTGCACAACTTAAAGAGGACATCATTCGCACTGCCTTGCTAAGTGGCCTGAAATCAGAGTTTGAGTATTTCAAGTCAGAGTTTGGAAGAGAAGACTATGAGTATACACCGCCATCGGGTGGTGACCTGGTGTTTTTTTGGCATAACGGGCTGAGTCCAATAAAAGCAGAAACAAGTTTCAACTTCATCATCAATCGGAATGGTAACGTAGTCACTTTTGTAAATGAAGAATTGGGTTTAAGTTTTCCTTTTAACCTTTCTGATCGTGATGAAAAAGACAAAGATGGACTTGCTAACCTGGAAATATTCAGGGTCGCATTTCCCAAATATGTAGAGCGTCCTGTTTATTATACCCAGGCCTCGATCTATTTAGCAGAGTCAGCCTATTCGCTTCAACAGGTGGAGAATATTGACTTGATTGCCAAGCAGGTGCTGCAACAACGAATGACCCTTGAATTCAGTAAAGCGCTTGTAAGGGCGGCTTTGAAAAAAGTAACTGAATATGAAATGCGAAAAGAGAGTAAAACATTTGGTTCGCTAATTGGCATCATCAATGCAATCACAGAAAAGGCAGATACCAGAAATTGGCAAACGTTACCTCATTCTATATATTATTCTCGAGTGCCCATGAAGTTAGGTACCAATGAGGTAACCCTCGAGCTGGCAACATCCACAGAAGAAACTCCCTCCAAGCATAGCTTTACCTACATCATCGACAAAAAAGGGATGATCTTTCATACCTTTACCTCTTTGGAGAGTCGATCAATGACTTATGGCTATTACTAACTCATATTAATTTTCTACTTTTATTACAATTTGAGTTACATTTTTCAGTTAAAGGAAGGGTCTGAATAATTACAGAAACATATCGTTGAGTGTCCTATTGGTAATAGGGGTGACGATTACTTTGCAGGCACAAAAGGATAATGAAGTGACATTTCCTTTGGAAAACTTCTATGCCAAGCGGGTAAAAAGTCCGGTCAGAACCATTTTAAAGAATTTTGTATTTAGTGGTAGCGTTGGCATAGGCAATACTTTTGTAAGCCATAAGCTGGATGGATTTGGAGTTTCGCAGGCAGATGGCGTTGCACCGACCATATTTCCTGTTGATCTTACTAATCGATACAGCAACTGGTTAAATATAATAAGATCGCCTGCACCAGGAGCAGGGCCGGACAGCTTTATTGTGAGCTCTGATTCTGTCAAACTGGGATTCAAGGGCAATGCGATTAACTTTCCATTGAAGCTAACAGTGCACTACGAGTTTTTAGAAAAGTATAGATTGGGAGGAGGATTTTCGTACGAGCTCATGAGCATTGGAGATCTTCATTCCATCAACTTCAAAAACAAAATAAATGATTTTTCTCCTACAAAATCGGCAGGGTTTATGAAGAAGTACTTCGTTTTGCTTGGTGTTTCTTTCTATAGGTGGAATGATATTTTGTTTACCGGTGATGTCAACGTTGGGGGTTATAATCCGGGTAATAACTTTTTGAAGCCACTGATCAAGAAAGGTATTTATGCCAATATGGGTGTGACCATAGAAAAGGATTTTTCTGAATACATCAAAGTATTTCTAAGGCCTTCTTTTGAGATAAAGAATTATACATTGTCAATACCTGCCAGTGGTAACCGGACTATTGTCCATAACCTTAATGCCTTTTACCTCAATGTTGGGGTATCCTATCGCATCCCCGAATTGGCACGTTGTTATCATCCTAATTGCCATGCCCAGATTAATCATGCACACGGTAATAAAGAGTATCGTAGTAGGATGCATCCATTCTATAAAAAGCAGAATCCAAATTATGGTGAAAACTACCCTAAGTTGCTTAAGGAAAAGCGCCAAAACAGGAAAAAATTGAACCCCAATTAGGAGAGCATAAATTCTTGTTTTTTAGCTACTTAATAGGCGATTTCACATCCTTTTTATTGTTCAATTTTGCTTATCTTGCGAGCCAAAAAATGGAAGGTCTGAAGTTGCATTTTAGACTACCAAAATAGAACTATAAAAGAACCAAAGTGGCAGAAGAAACTACTGATTCATCCGCGCCAAAACAGCGCATTATTCCCATAAATATTGAAGATGAAATGAGAGGCGCGTACATCGATTATTCGATGTCGGTGATCGTTTCCAGGGCCTTGCCTGACGTAAGAGATGGGCTTAAGCCCGTGCATCGCAGGGTGCTCTATGGGATGCAGGATTTGGGCGTTAACTACAACAAACCTCACAAGAAATCAGCACGTATTGTCGGAGAGGTGCTCGGTAAGTATCACCCACATGGTGATGCCAGCGTATACGATACCATGGTGCGCATGGCCCAGGATTGGTCTTTGCGATACACCCTCGTGGATGGCCAAGGAAATTTTGGCTCTATCGATGGTGATTTTGCCGCGGCCATGCGATACACAGAGGCCAGGCTGAAACGAATTGCGGAAGAGCTATTGGCTGACATCAATAAGGATACGGTAGACTTTCAACCCAACTTTGATGATTCGCTCACCGAGCCTACCGTGCTCCCAGCCAAAGTACCCAACCTGCTAATCAACGGTTCTTCGGGAATTGCGGTGGGAATGGCGACCAACATGGCGCCTCATAACCTGAAAGAGGTTGTAGATGGGATCATCGCATATATTGATAATAAAGCCATTACGATACCTGAGTTAATGCAGCACATTCAGGGACCTGACTTTCCTACAGGCGGAATCATCTATGGGTACTCTGGAGTGCAACAGGGGTTTCTCAATGGTAGAGGACGAATAGTGGTGAGAGGCAAGGCTGAGATTGTGACCAATGCCAATGGAAAGGATCAGATCGTAGTTACCGAAATACCCTACCTGGTAAACAAGGCTACCATGATCGAGCGGACTGCCGCCTTGGTCAATGAGAAAAAAATTGAAGGCATAACCGACATTAGGGATGAATCGGATAGAGATGGGTATAGGGTGGTCTATGACCTGAGGAAAGATGCGATCCCCAATATCGTATTAAATAATCTTTATAAGTATACCCAGTTACAGTCATCATTTGGAGTAAATAACGTGGCTCTGGTTAAAGGAAGACCACAGACATTGAATCTGCTCGATCTGGTTACCCATTTTGTAGATCACCGACACGAGGTGGTGATTCGCAGAACCAAGTACGACTTAAATGAGGCGGAAAAGCGTGCACATATTTTAGAGGGATATTTGATCGCACTGGATAACCTGGATGAGGTAATTGCACTTATCCGTGCATCTAAGGATCCTGAAATAGCCAAGACAGGATTGATTGAAAGGTTTAAGCTTTCTGAAATCCAGGCAAAGGCCATCCTTGAAATGCGCTTACAAAGGCTGACTGGTCTTGAGCGAGAGAAGATTGAAAATGAATACAAGGAACTAAAAGCCCTGATCGCTCATCTTAATGAAGTGCTGGCTAATGAGGCTATGCGTATGGATATCATTAAGAATGAACTCCTTGAAATTAAAGATCGCTATGGCGACGAAAGAAGAACCTTAATTGTTCAAAGTGACGATGACCTGACAGTAGAAGACATGATCCCCAATGAGGATATGGTAATTACCATTTCAAATCAAGGCTATGTCAAGCGCACCGCATTGTCTGACTACAGGACCCAGGGGCGCGGGGGAATTGGTTCCAAAGCTGTTACCACCAAAGAAGATGACTTTACGGAGCATCTGTTTGTTGCCCAGGCGCATAATTATTTACTCATTTTTACTGCCTTTGGGAAAGTTTACTGGAAGAAGGTATACGAGATTCCAGAGGGAAGTAAAACTTCGAAGGGCAGAGCCATACAAAACCTGTTAAATATTGAACCAGGCGATACGGTTCGTGCCGTCCTTAAGATTAAGGACTTGGCCGATGAGGAATATACTAGTTCCAATTATGTGATTCTTTGTACGCAAAAAGGGCTGATAAAAAAGACCTCGCTAGCTGCCTACACCAGGCCGCGGGCAAGCGGAATTACAGCCATCACCATTCATGAGGGTGACAAGTTACTGACGGCTGCGCTTACCAATGGAAAGAACCACATTGTAATTGCCAAAAGTGCAGGCAAGGCGGTTCATTTTAATGAAGAAGATGTGCGTCCGATGGGAAGGACGGCTTCGGGAGTGAGAGGAGTGACCCTTGAATCAGAAGCCGACAAGGTGGTGGGCATGATTTGCATAAGTAGACAGGACGCCAATGTGCTGGTCGTGTCTGAAAAGGGCTATGGCAAACGGTCTTCTATAGAAGACTATCGCATTACAAAAAGGGGAGGAAAAGG
>DATCZR010000113.1:0-6313 GCA_036525835.1 Cyclobacteriaceae bacterium | reverse complement strand
ACCATGCTTGCTGAATATGGAACCATGAGTTTAAAAGAGGTACTGGCTCCAGCCATGCAGTTGGCATCCGGGTATCCCATTGAAGCACAAACTGCTAACTCGATCGAGCGAAACAAAGAACGAATCAAGGAATGGCCTTATTCTAAAAAAGTATTTCTGCCACACCTGGGAGAAGAAAGAGAGGCACCAGGGGCTGGTGAAGTATTCGTGCAAAAAGACCTGCTGGCAACACTCACCAAGATGGTAGAGGCAGAACAGGAAGCGCTAAAGAAAAAGAAGACGCGCAAGGAAGCAATCTATGCCGCTTACGACAGATTTTACAAAGGTGACATCGCCAAAGAAATAGTAAGAGGCGCCAGAGAGCAAGGTGGCTTATTTACAGAAGCTGACCTGGCCAACTGGAAAGTAAAAATAGAAGAGCCCTTGATGACTAACTATAGGGGTATTGAAGTGTATAAACTTCAACAATGGACACAAGGACCTGTGCTTTTGCAAACTTTGAACATCCTTGAAAATTTTGATCTGAAAAGCATGGGCTACAACACCAGCCGATACATACACACTTTGTATCAGGCCATGAACCTTGCCTTTGCTGACCGTGACTTCTATTATGGAGATCCAGCGTTTGCGCCCGAAGAACCGATGGCTGGACTTCTTTCAAAAGCTTATGCCAAAGAGAGAATGAAATTAATCGACCCCGATAAAAATGATCCCAATATTAGCCCTGGTGACCCCTATCCATTTGAAGGAAAGAAAAATCCCTACCTCGAAATACTTAAAGACTGGGGAAAGAGCCAGGCATCTCTTAATAGTGGCAGAGCGAAAGTTCCTGTGCTTGATCAGCAATACCTCGAAGATTTTACTGCCGGCACTACGTCAGTAGAAACAGCTGACGCAGAAGGTTGGGTCGTGTCCATAACGCCAAGTGGCGGATGGGTGCCTGCTGTAATTGCTGGCAATACAGGTGTTGGCATGAGTCAACGCATGCAGTCTTTTGTTACCGATCCAAAAGAGAATCCATTCAATGTGGTGGAGCCGGGCAAAAGACCACGTGTAACACTTACGCCAAGTATGGCCTTGAAAGACGGCAAGCCATTCCTTTCGTTTGCCAAACAAGCGGGCGATGAGCAGGACCAAAACCTGATTCAATTCTTTTTGAATGTGGTGGAGTTTGGAATGAATGTCCAGGAGTCTGCCGAGGCAGCCAACTTCAAGACCTACCAGATGTACTCCAGCTTTGGTGATCACGAACGCAAGAACGGAGCATTGACTTTGAATTCACAAATACCAGCGTGGACAAGGCAGGATCTTAAAGAAATGGGATATCATCTCTCCTATGAAGACAGGACTTCAGGTCCGATCAACGCCATCTTTTTCGACTGGAAGCACGGCAGTTTCTGGGGAGGATCCAGTAACCATGGAGAAGACTACGGAATAGGCTGGTAAACTTGGATTTACTGCGAGACTTTCGTGTTAAGCTATGCCTTTACACGCCTTGATACCACCTTCCCCAAAGGAGTATCCGTTTCAACCATTACTAGGCTACCAGCAGAGTAAGTATAGAAAGAATCATTTCCATCAGGAGTAGCTACATGGTACATACCTGGTTTCACTTGCCTGATAGAAAGAAATTCCGCATGCATATTGGAAAATACGCGGCTTACATCCTTTGGCTCACTAAAAAAAAGATCAACCACGCAATGGGTAATCTCATCATTTATAATTGACTTAGTGCCATTTTTTTCCCTTTCGTAAACTTTAGTGTCAGCTTTATTTATATGTGCATGAATATCAGCAGGCCCACGATTGGCATGGCGGTAAGAAGTACCCTGTTGCAATTCACCATCTTTATAAATCAACTTAACTTCCGACTCTACATGAACTGAAATTGCTATGATTTTGGTATCGGTGACTGTTCTTAGATCTCTAATGGAATGATCTCCATCTCGCTGTTCTATTACATGAAGTGTGCCTATAGCTTTATCCTTAAAGTGAACCTGAAAAACTGTTTCAATATTCTGTGAATGCGCTAAAACAGGGATTGAGAGGTAGGAAAGAACAAGTATAACTATTTTCATATAAATACATTTTAAATGAAAATTAGCAATAAATAATTATTATAGTCCTGACATTAACTCAAAATTTTTTCAAGTACTCTTTGCACATTACCTCCAGCCACTTTTGACAATTCATCATTGGAAAGTCCCTTAGTCTTCAATGCCTCTAACCACTTAGGCAATTGCAGATAACTGTCTAATACCGGTTTATAATTACTATCCATGTCTGTGCCTAAGCCAACATGGTCGACACCTACCACATCAATTAATCTGATAATGTTATTGATATAATCTTCAAAACTGGTGCTAAATCCGGAAGGCCATGCTCCTATTACCCCTCCTGTTGACGCCACCAATTTGGCATGTTCCTCTGATATTGCCCTATGTGAAATAGGTCTCTCTTCATCTAACTTCAAAATACTGTGCGACAGTATAATCGGTTTGTCAGTAATCTCCACTACATCTTTCACGGTATCAAATGCAGCATGAGCCACATCTACAACTAAACCTAAAACATTCATTTTTGCCACAATGGACTTGCCTAATTTTGAAAGTCCATCATGCTGACTGTCGGATGTTTGCAAATCTCCCAATGGGTTGGGCGCATAATGTACCAACTGAATGCATCGCACACCATCGGCATAAATCTCATCCAATTGATTAGCACTTTCAAGAAAGTCGCCACCCTCACATGCAAAGAAAATAGCGACTGTACCCGAGGACCTATCTTGTAATTCTTTTAACGTTGTTGACGGCCGCGCTGGTAAGTCATTACTCAGACTTTTTAGTTGACCCAACTGCCGCTTGTACTCTTTCCAGGCTCCTCCTTTTTCAAATTGGCGGACGGGTATAATACCTTTGTTGGTCCGTTGCGTCACCAGTGTATCCACAACGGTGCTCATGAACACACCAGACAGTCCGCCTTCATTCATTTCGCTGATGGTCTTCTTGACGCCTTCATCACCTTTATACTCATCTATTCCTCTTCGGTAAAACCGACCAGGGTGAGCGTGTAAATCGAATGTGATAAAATCAGGAATGAAGGGAGCCTCTGAAAAACTACGATGTCCCATCAATGCTGCTCCTGCAGCTACAGTAAATGTTTGTTGGATGAATTTCTTGCGTGTAATCATAAAAGGTATAATTACTTCAAATTAGTCTACACTTTTGATAATCCCATAAAATGAATATTCTTTTTCCTTTTCAATGGCCCAAATCACGTTACCGTAATCGAAATGCCAGTATTCCTTGAGGTCCACCACAAAATCTTCATCTTGAAATAGATTGATGAGCTCATTCCGATTGGCTTTCGCCAAATCAGTGATGTCGGGGTGATAGGGATAACACTTTTTATTGAGGTCAATGACTAATCCGTCATTCGTACCAAAATCCAATACACAATTATTTTTCACATCGTAGATAAGGGCATCCACCGCACCCCCCGTAGCGTGCATCGATTCCATTTCCGGAGCAATAAAGTAAGAAACGATTTCATCGATTTCTTTTGCCCCTTTCTCTGGATGCTCTTTTTGTAACGACCTCATCCGTCTCTCTCTCAACATGCGCTGATGCGCAAACGATCGCCACACCGAGCGAATGATCAACTTCTTGCTTCTACCAGTAAGCAGGTGAGCAATTCTTCCAATTTTTTCGTAGATCGCTTCTCGTACATAGTAGTGATAGTCTTTCTTTATAGAAGGCTCGAAGATTAAATTGAAGGGAGAATTTTTTAGACTAACTAAGGGTGAGTTATCCTCGTTAATGAGGATAGTTGGATTGAGTAATTTTTGCCTCAAATCTTTTTGCTCTACCATTTGACAGTACTCTTGGTCGTTCATCATACTTGCTCATTTTTTTTGTGACGTATGGTGATGTCATCGCTGAAAGCAAAGCTGCGTAATTCAGGTTAAAAGCCAACTCATTTCCTGTTTTAATATCCTGTTGTTTGCAATTGATGATCATGTGATCACTGCTGGCACCAAGGATATCCACATCCAACTGAGGTGTTAAGGCTGAGACATACATATCTTGCCTGCCGAGACCGAGTATGGCTCTTTTCATTTTGCCCTTATCTTCAAAAACCGGAATGTTGCCAAAAACATCCTGCCCAACGTCTCCGTAGGGTAACGAAGGTTTGATTTTTGATTCGATCACCTCAGCAAACAATGTAAATGCATCGGTATACAAATGCTCAATGGGATGGCGCCCGATCGGCTCTACACCCAGTAAGATTGACTCTCCTATTCTCAATTGATTGATTCGTCCTACATCATTTGTGGAATTAAACCAATCGTAGTTGGCCGAACTGCCACCTGAGACTACGCTCAATTTGATGTTAAATTGATCTTCCAGTGATGTGGCCATCCAGGAAAGTGTTTTCATTTTCTCATCATCGGGTTTTATACCGCTATGACAAGATAAGTTAGTGCCGATACCTTCTAATTTAATCCCTTCCAGCTTAAGTATTTCCTTTACCATGTCCGGCATGTCGTTGGGCATTACGCCTTCGCGTAAGTCTCCCAATTCCATCATCAAAATGATATGATGGGTTTTATTGGACGCCAATGCAATGGTTGAAAGACTTTTGATTACAGCTAATTCGGAGTTGAAGCTAAGGTGTGCATACTTCACTACTTCCTCCAACTGGCTGGGAAAGGGTGTCCTGATCAATATGAACCGTGCATCGATACCCGCTTGAATCATGTGGCGTATATTAGCCATTCTGGAATCTCCAAGAACGTCAATGCCATTTTTCACTATGATATCGGCAATTACAGGATCCCCGCAGACACCTTTTGTAATGGCCGCCACATTTATTCCTTTTGAACCATAAAGGTCACTTATTGTCCGAACGTTATGGGCAATCTTGCTGAGGTTAATCTCTAGTCTTGGGGTACCCACGCTACTGATTTTCTTTTTTGTAAGTCCGGGAAAATATCATACAGTCTCTGTACCAACTTTTCGGGGCCCTGCTTTAACACATCCGTTGTTGGTAATTCATATTTGTATTCGTATTCCACAATACAACTTTTTACCTCATCATCGGTCATGTCTTCATGATTGATGGTTATGGCGATTACTTTTGTTTGAGAAAATAATTCAATGAGTTCAATTTCACTTTCCAAAGTAGGCATTGGAAAAGCTGGATAGTCGCAATGACCTACTCGCCTCGGTGGATGCTGAATAATAACTGCCTTGGGCATTGCTCCCCGTAATATAGCGCTGGAAGAAGTAAAGGCTGGATGACTAAGTGCACCTTGTCCCTCCACAATAATAATATCCGCTTGCTCTCTTTCGTAAGCGTTAACTACCGCATTCTCGACTTCTCCTGTTGAAAATCCGGAAGTCAGTACGTCAATGGCCACACCATATTTTGAACCTTGCAAAAGTCCTGTTTGCCCGGTGGTTACAAAAACTGCATTGAGGCCTTCTTTCTTAAGTGCTTCGACAAGACAGACAGCAGTCGTGCGCTTGCCCACTGCACAGTCCGTGCCCAACACTGCAACGACAGGGATTTTTACATTTACAATCCGCCCCGTGAAATTGTGGAGGTCTTTTCGCTCGGGTGGCTTCCTGATATCGTAAATCTTCACCTTATACTCAAGCGCTTTATTGACGAACTCTTCATCTTCTGTTAGGAATTGAGGGAGGCCATTAACAATATTCATTCCATTTGACATGGCGTAAAATATAACAGCCCGTTGTGCCTGATCCAGGAAAGATTCCAATGGTGCAATGCCGTAGATAAAGTACCGCGGTACTTCCGCTAAATTTTCCAAAGCACTATCAATGTCTTTGTGGATTAGAATTCCACTCTTTATTCCATCGAGGTGTTCCAACGCATCAAGGCCGATCTTTGAGCTGTCGATGACGCCTACGATTTTGTATTTCTCAGAATGTCGCACGAGCCCATTGGCTACTTTCCCATCGATTTTTCCAAATTCATTTTCACTGTATACAATTGCATTTTCCATTAAGTATATAAATTTTGAGCCAATATGATCTGTTTATGCTGTTTAGCATACCAGTCACAGACGTCCAAGTTGGCTCAACCTGGTCTGCAGAAAACTAAAGTGGACTAATTATTTTTTTTCAAACTGAGCAGTAAGCTCATCTTCGAAATAAACCTTTTCCTTTTGGGTAGGGTCTGCTTGAACAAGGCAGTGATAAATCCTTTTGTAATAGCGTCTGATCACCAACTTCACTTCAGGGCTTTCTTTAGCCCATACGACCGCACCGTCTTGATACTTATTAAT
>DATCZR010000112.1:0-6351 GCA_036525835.1 Cyclobacteriaceae bacterium | reverse complement strand
TCTGCAGTGCCAGATAGATTATCAAATTCGTTGGGAAGTTTGTATACAAGCGCAACCCATAAATTCTATATCGATGAAATTTATCTGATGATCACAAAAGGAGTAATCTTTCGATTTATCTCAAAACCAATCGCTTGGTTCGACAGACATATTATTGATGGATTTATGAATGTGCTCGCTGCTCTTACTAATTGGATTTCCGTACAAATAAAAGAGTTTCAATCAGGTCAGGTTCAGAAGTACGCCCTCATTTTTATTTCTGGCGTGCTCATTATTGTATTAAGCTTTATCTACGCCAGTCAATGAATATCCTGATCACACATATTGCCGTTCCAGCCCTGACTACCCTGGCCATGATGTTTGCCAATAGTCAGAAGCAAGTTCGCACCATTGCTGCCGGAGGGATGACCCTGCAGTTAATACAATCTTTATTACTGCTCTACCTCTTTCTACAGGAGCGTGCAATGGCCAACGATGCAGTTGTGTTATTTGCGCAAAGCTATTCCTGGTATCCTAGCCTGGGTATTTCATTTGATATTGGAGTTGATGGAATTGCAGTAGCAATGATCCTACTGACATCGATTGTTATTTTCACTGGAATATTTGCCAGCTGGGAAGTAGAAAATTTATACAAGGAATTTTTCATCTCACTAATTGTTCTTGCGACTGGTGTTTATGGCTTCTTTGTTTCTCTCGATCTTTTTGTTTTGTTTTTGTTTTTTGAGTTAGCTGTTATTCCGATGTATCTCTTAATCGGAATTTGGGGCAGCGGACCCAAGGAGTATGCCGCCATGAAACTCACCTTAATGCTTATGGGTGGCTCAGCTTTGTTGGTGGTAGGTATTTTGGGCGTTTACTTTGGCGCTGACGTAGATGGAGGTCATACTTTTAATATCCTGGTGCTCGGTCAGCAACATTTGCCCATCGAGATGCAAAGGATTTTCTTTCCCATGCTTTTCATCGGGTTTGGGGTAATCGGTGCCCTGTTTCCTTTTCACACCTGGTCGCCCGATGGTCATAGTTCAGCACCAACTGCTGTATCCATGCTGCATGCCGGAGTGCTGATGAAGTTAGGAGGCTATGGCTGTTTAAAAGTTGCTATTTTCTTATTGCCAGAAGCTGCTAATGAAATGTCATGGATATTTCTGATCCTCACTTCTATCTCAGTGATCTACGGAGCGCTTGCCACTATTGTACAAACAGATTTGAAATACATCAACGCTTACTCGTCAGTTAGCCACTGTGGCCTGGTGTTGTTTGCTATACTGATGTTGAACAAAACAGCCTCCACAGGAGCTGTGCTTCAGATGATCTCGCATGGCTTAATGACGGCTCTTTTCTTTGCCTTGATTGGAATGTTGTATGCCAGAACAAAGACAAGAATAATAACCGAGATGGGCGGCCTAATGAAAGTTCTTCCATTTCTATCTGTTTGCTATGTGATTGGTGGCTTGGCATCACTTGGACTTCCCGGGTTGAGTGGCTTTGTGGCAGAGATGACCATTTTTGTAGGTGCATTTCAACATGTAGACCTATTTCATCGGGTGGCTACCATTATTGCCGTGTCTTCCATCGTGGTTACAGCCGTTTACATTTTACGTGTCATTGGCATGTTGCTGATGGGGCAAATTAGAAATGAGGAATACAATTCATTTCCAAAAGCGAAGTGGTTTGAGAAGATAGCTACCGTTTCACTAATCATCGGAATACTTGTGATTGGATTGACTCCGCTATGGTTATCCGATATGATTAGAGATAGTTTAGGTATGGTAGTCGATAAATTGGTTTTGAAATGAAATGGATTGAATCTACCTATTGGTTTGTGAATAAATTAACCGCAAAGACGCGAAGGCGCCAAGAAGAAACGAAATGAGCCTAAACGAACTTCTAATCATGCGACACGAGTGGGTACTAATAGCCTCAGTACTCGTGCTCCTTATTTTGGAACTCAATTATACTGAGAACAATAAATCGAAAATCATTCCTGTAGCAGCAATTCTATTTGCCCTCGTTACAATCATAGGGTTCATGCCGGCACCAACAGGAACCATATTTGGAGGCATGTATGTAACTGATCCTCTACGCATATTGATGAAGAACATTCTCAATCTAGGCGTACTTATTGTATTTCTGCAATCCGGATCATGGCTGCGAATAAAAAATAATTTCAATCGAATTACCGAGTTTTATCTGTTGATACTTTCAAGCGTGATTGGTGTAAGCTACATGATTTCCGCTGGACACTTTTTGATGTTCTATCTGGGGTTGGAGCTGCTTACCATTCCAATTGCAGCGGCAGCTTCTTATGATCAATATCAAAGTAAATCGGCTGAAGCCGGAATTAAACTGATCTTGTCCTCTGCATTTTCGTCCGCCATCTTATTATTTGGACTCTCTATGTTGTACGGAGCGACCGGCTCACTTTATTTCCATGAATTACAAATCTCCCCTGATTTACTCCAAGTCCTTGGATTCATATTCTTCTTTTCCGGATTAGCATTTAAAATAAGCATAGTTCCCTTTCATTTATGGACAGCAGACGTCTATGAAGGTAGCCCAACCAATGTCACCTCATACTTATCAGTGGTATCCAAAGGTGCCGCCATCTTTATATTGATCCTTTTATTGGTTACTCTATTTGAGCCATTACGCAGTGTTTGGCAACAGGTTATTTATGGAACGGCCATATTCACAATGACCATTGGAAATCTTTTTGCGATTCGTCAAAATAATCTCAAAAGATTTCTAGCATTCTCTTCCATCGCCCAGGCAGGATTTATTTTGCTTGGCGTAATTGGAGGCACATCATTAAGCATGGCAACGGTCCTTTACTTTGTGTTGGTTTACGTATTTTCCAATTTGGCCGCTTTTGGTGTGGTAATAGCCGTTGAGCAGTCTACAAGCAAACTAAACATCAGCGACTATAACGGATTGTATAAGACCAACCCACGTTTGAGTCTGGCTATGATGCTGGCCTTGTTTTCATTAGCGGGTATCCCTCCATTAGCAGGTTTCTTTGGAAAATTCTTTTTGTTCACAGCGGCAGCTGAAAGTGGCTACTTCGTGCTTCTTTTTATTGCCGTGGTAAACGCTGTTATCTCACTTTATTATTACTTACTCGTGGTGAAAGCCATGTTTATCAATAAGAATGAATCTCCCATTGCTTACTTTCAAAGTGACTATGCTACACGAATTGCACTTAGTGCCTGTGTGATTGGTATTATAGTCACCGGATTTTACAGTCCTGTTTTTGAATACATTAAACAAATGTGCCTGCAAAGCTTCTGATATGTCGTTATTGAAATTTGAACATAAGATTATTGATATAGAGGATGTGCCGCACCGTATCATTGAAGCTGGTATCACTCAGGAACGAGCTCAATTTTTGCATGACCTGCTGGCACTGAATAATCATGAATCCAAGATTCAGGAAGTTCCGGCAAAAGAGGAAGGTCAACCTTCAACATACACTTTGGCCACACCCGATGTTACCCTCAATCCAATTGTCAAAGTGTACAATCGAGAGCTTAGAACTCCTGATTGCAAACATGTAACGCCCGACTACTGGAATCAAAAAACAACCAAGCTGGAGCCCAACTACTGGGACAGAGAAAAGAAAGACTGGCATTGACCTTCACGTATTAAAAGACGGAAAAAAGCAGCATTGCACTTGCAAAACCGGTAAGGGCAATGATGGTTGTCAATACGCTCCAAGTTTGCAGCGTTTGCTTTTCCGTCATGCCCAAGTATTGCTTTACCATCCAGAATCCACTGTCATTAAAATGAGATAAAATGGTGGCACCAGAAGCAATGGCCAATACGATCGTGGCCAGTTGAGGTTGTGAGAATGATCCTATGGTCAAAATGGGAGCCACCAAGCCAGCCGCAGTGATCATAGCCACTGTAGCGGAACCTTGTGCCATGCGAATAATAGCAGATGCCAGGAATGCAAACACAACTATAGGTAGACCAGACTCACTCAATTGCCTGGCTATCTCATTACCAGCACCCGTATCCATCAGCACTTGTTTAAAGACCCCACCCGCGCCCGTACATAAAATGATCAATCCGGTAGGTTTAAAAGATTTAGTGCTGATATCAGAAAGCTTGGATGGCGAAAATCCATTTCGAATACCCAATGCATACCAGACAATTAAATTAGCAATGATCAACGCACTAAATGGATGACCTATCAGAAATAGAAACTCTTTAAGTCCAACTGCATGGATATTAATCAATTCTGATTTCACTATCGAACCGCAAATAATTAACAACAGCGGAACAAGCATGACCATCAGGATTAAACTGAATGAAGGTAATTCCTGATTGGGATCATTTTCAGATTCAGCATAAGAAGGCGCGGTAATAAATATTTTTTTACTGATGAATTTTCCATAAAATAAACCTCCAAGAATGGCTGCTGGAAGTCCACCCAAAAATCCCATTACCATAACCCATCCCAAATCAACATTGATCATATTAGCAACAGCGACAGGACCTGGGGTTGGCGGGATAAAAGTATGTGCTATAGCTAATCCTGCGAGCAAAGGCAACCCAAAGTGGAGCAGTGATTTTCCAGTTGACTTTTGCAAAGCATAAATCACCGGAACCAAAATGATAAAAGCTACATCAAAGAAAACGGGTATAGCTAAAATAAATCCGGTGATCAGCATAGCTGAGGAAGCCTTATTTTCTCCAAAACTTTTCATGAGTCCCTTTGAAATGGCCATGGCGCCACCCATTTTTTCCAGAATACCGCCAAAGATGGCGCCCAGACCAACCACAGTTGCGACAAATCCCAGCGTCGAGCCCATACCCTGCTCAACTGATTGCATCACTTCAACACCTGAAAGTCCACCAAGGATTCCGGTTATGATACTGGCTATTAATAGGGCTACAAAAGCAGGTATTTTAAAATACAAAATCTGGAGGAGCAACAAAGCAATGCCAATTACAACAACAAGCAGTAGGGGAATTTCCATCATTTCGTTAATTCCTCCACTTAGTGTGCACTTTTTGGTTTAATTCACCATCAATTCTATGATATCCATGCGCCCCAAAGTAATCTCGTTGTGCCTGAATAAAATTACCATAGGAATTATTGCGAGAAATAGACTGTAAATAAATCAAGGCACTGGACATGGCTGGGATTGGCACATTGGATTTGATAGCGTTACTAACTATGAAAAGCGCACGCGCCCTGTCCTGAACGATTATTGATTGAATTGAATCATCCAATATTACCTGCTCGCTTTCTCGCATTGAAATTTCCAATTTCTCCATCAGGCTTGATCTGATAATGCAGCCATTTGTCCATATTCTTGCCAGCGTAGATAAATCAATTTCCCACTGAAAATTCTTTGACGCCACCTCTATTAAATGAAAGCCTTGTTGATGGTTGCTTATCCGCGCCAATCGATATGCTTTCAATAAATCATCTGTTGAGAAACATAATGGCTCCACCTGCCCATTTAGATTATCGTTTAGTTGCCTTCTTAAATTTTTAAATGTAGACGTATACCTGGCAAATAATGCCTCAGCTAACGTAGGAACAGGCACACCAAGTTCAACAGCCACCATAGTTGTCCACCCTCCTGTACCCTTGTTCTCAGCTTTATCTAATATCAAATCCACGAGCCAATTCTCTCCCTCCTTTTTACGAAGTATGTCTTTAGATATGTCGAGCAAATAACTGTTTACATCGGTTTCCATCCACGATTCAAATACTTTAGCCACCTCATCCGATGTAAATTGATTAGCCCATCTTAGTATCCCATAGACTTCCGCCAACAGCTGCATCTCGGCATATTCAATGCCATTATGAACCATCTTTACAAAGTGGCCAGCTCCGTTTTTTCCTACAAATGCGCAGCAAGGTTTTCCCAGATTATCTTTGGCCGCAATTGCCTCAACATATTTCTTTACATGATCGTAATCAGGCTGTGATCCGCCTACCATGATTGACGGGCCATTCAGCGCGCCCTCTTCTCCTCCAGAAATGCCTGCACCAAGGTAGTGAATGCCCTTTCCCTCTAGTTGCTCCTGTCTTAGCTCGGTATCCTTGAAATGAGAGTTGCCGCAATCCAATATGATATCGCTGGGTGATAGCAACGGAATAATCTTTTCAATAAGCTGATCTAATGGCTTACCTGCCGGAATCATGCAGATGATAATTCTTGGTGTTTTGAGTGAACTCACAAATGCATCCAAGTCTTCAAATCCTTGGGCGTTATTTAATTCAGGATAGGTATCTATTAATTTATTCGCAACCTGTTCCTCAAGATTTTCAACAAACTGATTATAAATGGAAATATTGAATCCATTCCGCGCTATATTCCGAGCCAAGCTGCT
>DATCZR010000111.1:0-10898 GCA_036525835.1 Cyclobacteriaceae bacterium | reverse complement strand
ATCAGTGCCAATCACACCTTCAATGCGATGGCGCATCTCTTTGGCGGCCTTATTGGTGAAGGTAAGCGCCATAATGCTAAATGGATCTATGCCTTTGGAGTCAATGAGATGAGCGATGCGGTAGGTAAGTACACGGGTCTTGCCTGAACCGGCGCCTGCAATGATCATGCAAGGGCCCTCCGTGTTAATTGTCCCCTCTAATTGTGGCTCGTTGAGCGTTTTTAAGTAATCCATTCCCCTATTCAATCTGCAATATAGACCCGTTAACTGCGCGCGTGCAAATCGAATGGGGCATTAGATGCGAATCAAATGCCGCTATTTTTGAGTCAAGTTCAATCAACAATTAAATATTATGAATGCAAGGTGGCTGGTTAGCTTGCACTTAGCGCTATTCTCAGTTTTTGAATAAAAATTCAATGAGTACTCCAATTTTATTAAATCCCTATAACTTTGATAAAACCTTCTGGCATTGAGCGAAAAACCTTTTCAGCCAATAGAAAAAGTACCCGATGATGGCTTTGCCATAACCACCGCTGAACCTTGGGTGAAGTCGAAGGTCACACTCATCAGTCAGTATCTCCATGCCTTCGTCACCGCTATCGCCACTAAAGTGGATGAGGTGATTTTTGTGGACCTGTACGCGCGCAACGGTCTGTATTGCCTGGGTGCAAAAAAAGAAATCTTTGCCGGTATCCCCATCATGGCCTTGCAAAAGGATCTGCCCATTTCCAAATATGTTTTCTGCGAAGGTGATGCCGAGCAGGCGCGCGTGCTCAAAATCAGGACAAACAAATATTTCAAAGACAAGAACATTGTGCTCCTGCAGGGTAAACCGGAAGACATCATTGACAAAATCAAAATGTATGTGCCGGAGTCGCGTAAAAGCCATAAGGTGGCAACCTTATGCGTGGGAGATGCCTTTGGCCTGGAGCCCAGCTTTGATACGGTAAAGAAATTGAGCGAACACCATTTTAATTTCTTGCTTCCCATTACCTTTCATTTGGGCAACAAAATCAATTACAAGTTCTACCTGACTAAGGAGAGAGAAAAGTTGAGTGAATTCCTGGGGTTGGAATCCATTCAGGCTGACTGGAAGCCGGAAAGCAATGATGTTTTTTACAAACAAATCGTTCAGCAATGGGAGTCGCGAGCACTGGAATTGGGCATGAATTCCTCGGTGTCAATCCACAAACTGGACTCGGGTCTCATGGAAATGCCCACGTATGGCATTTGCCTTCTGGCTAAAAAATATTCTGCCAAGGCGATTCAGGTGGACGCTTTGGCTGGTAGCCATATTCAATTTGCATTGTTCAATCAAAACTAGGAAATGATAAAAGTAGGAGAGGTTCTGGTATCAGAAGACATCACAGATGTAGAGTTTGTTTGCAACCTCGAAAAATGCAAAGGTGCGTGCTGTGTGGAAGGAGAGCTTGGCGCCCCGCTCGATGATGATGAGCTGCCTATTATGGAAGCGATTCAGGAAGAGATCAAACCGTATATCTCCAAGGAAGGACTAAAATCAATCAAAAGACATGGGCCCTATCTCCTGGATGAAGATGGAGACTATTCTACACCTACTATCCAGGGAAAAGAATGCGCTTATGCCATCTATGATGAGCAAGGTGTACTCAAATGTGGCATAGAACAGGCCTACCTGGATGGCAAAACCAGGTTCAGAAAGCCCATTTCATGCCACTTGTACCCAATTCGGGTAACCAAAAAGAAGGATTTTGAGGCACTCAACTATCACAAATGGAATGTCTGTTCAGCTGCCTGCACCTTGGGTCAGGCATTGGGCGTACCCGTCTATAAGTTCCTGAAAGATCCTTTGATCCGTAAGTACGGTAAATCCTGGTACAAGGAATTGGTGAGCCACATCGAAAAAAAACCCGTTCGCAAGCAAAAAAAAAGGTGACCCGATAGGAGTCACCTTGATGATGATTTTCCAGGACCTTATTCAGCTACTACGTTTACCGTAATCTCGTGCTTCACTTCTTTGTGAAGATCAAGTGTCACTGCGTAGCTCCCTACCTGCTTCGGACTTTCTTTCATGATCACCTTCTTGCGGTCAACATCAAATCCTTTTGACTTCAACATATCTGCAATTTGGTTCACAGTAATGGCACCAAAAATTTTGCCGCTCTCGCCGGCTTTGGTTCCAATATCAATAGTCAATTCACCAATTTTACCTGCCAACGCTTGTGCATCTTGCTTCAATTTTTCGGCCTTGTGAGCCGCCTGGCGAATGTTCTCCTGAATCATTCTTTTGTTGGACTCGTTGGCGATGATCGCTGATCCGTTAGGAATTAGGAAATTCCTTCCGTACCCCGACTTCACCTTCACGATGTCGTTTTTGTAGCCGAGTCCTTGAATGTCTTGTTTTAGTATGATTTCCATAATGCTTTCAAGTTTTCGGTTATTTCAATGAATCTCCAACGTAAGGCAAGAACGCCATGTGACGTGCTCTCTTCACGGCCTGTGAAACTCTCTTTTGGAATTTCCAGCTCGTGCCTGTCAATCTGCGAGGCAATAATTTGCCCTGCTCATTCACAAACTTCATCAGGAAGTCAGGATCTTTATAATCGATGTACTTGATTCCGTTCTTTTTGAAACGGCAGTACTTGGGCTTGATCTCTGCCCTTTTTATGGGTTCGTTTACTAATGTCATGCGGGTAGCTCCTCCTTGGCTGTGCGTTTTTCTTTGTTCTTCTTAAACTCCCCTTTGCGTCTGCGGGCATTGTAAACCACCGCATGTTTGTCCAATGCAATGGTTAAAAAACGCATAACCGATTCGTCCCTTCTAAACTCTGTCTCCAAAGTGTGAATCAATTGGGTATCTGCCGTAAATTCTACAAGGTTGTAAAACCCGGTGGACTTGTTCTGGATTGGATATGCCAGCTTTTTAAGTCCCCACTGCTCTACATTGATCACATCCGCTTTGCCGTCTGTGAGCACCTTTACGAACTTATCGACAGTATCCTTTGCCTGTTCTACAGACAAAACGGGATTCAAAATGAATACTGTCTCGTACTTTTTCATGGTTGATGATAAGTTTATAAAACTGAGGGGCAAAGATAGGAAAACGGCCTCTTTTCGCAACGCAGGCGCCCAATCATTTATTCACCTTCAGAGCCCATTTTCAGGCCCAAAATGAAGGCTTTAAGACGAATATCGGTTTTACTTAACCATGAACTCAACCTGGCCCATCCGGTAGCCATCCGTAAAAATAGCTACCGTATAGTTGCCGGCCGGATATTCAGAGCCTTTCTCATACAGGAAGGTCAGCGTTTGACGGGTATTGTCAAATAGGATCTCCTGGGCAGCAGTATAAAACTCTTCCTTTCCATTGAGCATAAACGTACCTGACCCTTTGGCCACATCGAATATGACCTGACCATTTTCATCTGTCACCTTGATCATGACTTTCTTTCCCGCAATGGGGGCTACCTTATTTTCGGCAATATTGAATTCGACTTTTAGCGTTTCCAATTGTTTGCTTCTAAATGGAGAGGCTCTCTCTCTTCCTCTGCTATTCACCGACACGGCCTTGATGTTTTCCGCTTTCAGTTGGGAGGCGATGGCCACCTTGTTGGCCAGCGTTTCAGTCTTGGCGGCAATGCGATTGATGGAATCACTCAATTGGTTTTGCGTGGTCTTCAATGTCCTGTTCTCTGAATACAATTCCTTGTTCAGCGACTTTAATTTTTCCAACTCTTCGTCCTTGAGTTTGAGCAGTTGCTCATAGCCCTCCACCCGGTCCTTGAGCTCTTTAATGTTTCTGCTGCTGCGACTGCGGGTAGTTCTCAACTCAGCATCTACCTCGGCTTTGGCTTTTTGCAGTTCCGTAATATCTCCGCCTAATTCTTCAATCTCTGTTATTTTTTCGGTCAGCTCGGTTTGAATGTCCTTCAGCTGCTGCATGGTGGTGGCCAGGTCTTCCTCGGTGGTGGCCAGCTGCTCTTTTACTTCCACTTTATCCTGATAGTCGAGATAGATCTTGACACTTTGGATAATCACGAGGATAGACAAAAGCGCAATAATAATGGCGGTTTTGTTACTGGCCTTGTTGGGTTCAACAGGATTGGGGGTAGCCTCACTCATAGTTTTTTTTCTCTTTCGGGGTGTAAAAATAGCCGTTTTCCCGAACTATCAGAGAGACAGAATAAAATGTTGCTTATTCAGGGCGGGATCAAAGAAGAGTAGGCCACATCGGTATAAATCGATGCTCCCATACACCAATTCGTGTTTATGTAATTCTTTCCAGGCTTTTTCCATCTCCTCCGACCAATGAATGTCATCAATAACTACAATGCTTTTCTCGTTGAGTCGCCTTACGAGTTGGTTGAAATACCGAATGGTGGACTCATACCGGTGGTTGGCATCCATCAATACGAAATTGATCTTGTCGGTGGCTTGTAAAAACTGTGGCAACGCCTTGTCAATATTGCCTTCAATCAGCTTGATGTTTGACTTGTTAAATAATTCAAAATGGGTTAACGCTATGTTAATGAGCGACTGGCTTCCTTCGAAGGTAAATACCTTCCTGTCCTTGTCTTTGGCAAGGTAGAGGGAGTTGATGCCCATCGATGTGCCTAGCTCTACAATGTATTTGGATTCGTTGTAATTGCAAATGCGCTCATACAGGCTGGACAATCGGGCCGAACTTAAACTCGCTTTGGCTACTTGCGCAATGGTGGCGATGCCATCGTGGCTGTGAGATCCCGCTCCCAAATTATCTATTCTAATGGAGGTATCATTTTCCAATAGCGAAGCGCGGATTTCTTCAATGGGTCTGTGCCCCGCATCTTCCTTGCTGGCCTTTATGACGTTGACATAAAAATCAAAAAAGAAAGGCGAATGAATCGAATGCTCGTCCACCTGATTCAACCAATGAGAAATAAAAGATATGAGTTGGTGACTGGTCAAGTAGTGTGCAGTTCGCCTATGGGCAAAACTAGTTTAGTCGCAGCGGGGCAATCATGTGAAATTCCGGCACCGCAACTTCAAAGCGAAAGCCATCAACGATGCGTTCCATCAAATACGTGCCAGCCATTTTGCCCATGCCGGATTTGAGGTTGCATCCGGAAACATAATGATGAGATTGGTTTGGTTCCAGTACAGGTTGCTGTCCTACCACACCCTCACCATCTACTTCCCGGAGGTTAAAACCGGCATCCGCGATTTTCCAGTGTCTTCTAAGCAGTTGAATGGTGAAGTCGCTTTGGTTTTCAATGGTAATGCGATAGGTGAACACATAGTGGTATTGACTGGGACTTGAGTAGGAGGGCTGATACTCTGTTTCCACAGTTACTTTGATACCTTGTGTAATTTCGGTTACCATTCGGTCAAAAATATCAATTTTTTCTATTTTACTACCTTATGGAAAAGCGTAATAACTAAAAAATAGTTGCATGGGTGTAGAAGTATCAATGGCGCCTTCCTGGAAAGCCAGGCTGGACGAGGAGTTTGAAAAGGCTTATTTTGAGGAATTGATCAACTTTGTCAAACAGGAATACAGCACACACCGGGTCTTTCCGCCTGGAAAAGAAATTTTCAGGGCATTCGATATATGTGACTTTGACGAGGTCAAAGTGGTCATCATCGGTCAGGATCCATACCACGGGGAGGGGCAGGCCAATGGCTTGTGCTTTTCGGTGAGAGAAGGGGTTCGCAATCCACCTTCACTGATTAATATTTTTAAAGAATTAGAAAAAGACTTAGGTAAACCATTTCCTCCGTCTGGCGAATTGGAACGTTGGGCAAGCCAGGGGGTGCTCTTGCTGAATGCCACACTCACCGTGCGCGCCTCTTCTCCGGGTTCGCATCAAAACAAAGGATGGGAAAAGTTTACCGATGCGGTCATCCAAAAGATTTCGCAAGAAAAAGAAAATGTGGTGTTTATTCTTTGGGGCGCCTACGCACAAAAAAAAGGAGAAGTCATTGATCGAAATAAACATCACGTGATCATGTCGCCACATCCATCTCCTTTTTCTGCTGATCGCGGCTTCTTTGGCAGCAAACCTTTCAGCAAAACCAATGCTTTCTTAAAGAGCAAGGGCCTGAAAGAAATGGATTGGTGAGTCAATTTCAAATTTGAAATTTCAAATCTGAAATCTAGTCTAGTCTATCACCTTGAAGAATCGACTCCACCTTATTCGGTTAAAGAATCCGGCATACTTATCTAAAGAAAGCCAGATGAAGAATGCCTTCCCTACAATGTGATCTTCCGGTACAAATCCCCAAAACCGGGAGTCCAGTGAGTTGTGCCTGTTGTCACCCATCATGAAATAATAGTTCTGCTTGAAGGTATATTCACTCAACAGTTTACCATCAATAGTCAATGTGCTGTCCGTGAGCACTACGTGGTCATTGTGATCGTACAGCTGAATGGCCTTACCGTAGAAGAGCAGCGTGGAATCATTAATGTTGATCGTCATTCCTTCCTTGGGTACGGTAACAGGTCCATAGGCATCCGCGTTCCAGCCGTATTTTGGACTCGGGAAAATCCGTGGGTCGCTGCCATTGTTCATGCGGTAATCATCGCCTACGGAAATGACGTAGGGCAGTTGCCGCAGTTCATTCGCCTTCTTTTCCGTAATCGACATCTGGTATACTACTTTCCCGTCTTCTGGCCTGCCTAAATAATTATAGTCGTCTCCATCAATCTCCAGTTTTTCCAGATTGCGCTCATTGATTTCATCTTTGGAGGTAACCAGATAGCTGAATTGCATCTCACTTGGATTGGCCTGCACCTCGTTGTTGACAACCACCTGTTTGTCTACTACTTTCACCACATCTCCGGGTAGTCCGATGCATCTTTTGATATAATTGGTTTTGAGATCTACCGGATAATCAATCCACTGGCTTTTGGGTACATTGATGTTGTTCTCATCAATGCCGGGAACATTAAAGACCACTACATCATGGCGGTGCACCTGGCTGATGCTGGGCAACCGGTATTGTGGCAACTGAACCCAATCGACATAAGAGGGTAAATCGGTAAACCAGATTTTTTGATGGGTTAGTGGTACCTGCAGCGGAGTTTTGGGTGTGCGCGTGCCGTAATGAAATTTACTGACGAAAAGAAAGTCGCCTACCAACAAGGAGTTTTCCATGGATGGCGTAGGGATGGTGTAGGCCTCCATAAGAAGCCAGCGAATTAACGTAGCAGCCACGACTGCAAAAGCGATGGCTTCCGTCCATTCAGACACAGCTGATTTCTTCTCTTCATTGAGCTCATCCAGCTTGCCCAGGTACTTCACGTCAGGTTGGAAACCGATATAAGGAATGTATACGGGCCCAACAAAGATGATCAGAAACTGGCTCATCAATGAGTTCTTGCCAAAACACCGCAGCAGGTCAAACAACAACACATAAAAAGCGAAAATATTGAGGATGGGAATGAACAGATACAACACCCACCAATTCGGTTTGCCGATAATCTTGATGAGCCAATACTCACTGTAGATGGGTATTAATGACTTCCAGGCTTCCACGTTGGCCTTTTCAAATAATTTCCAGTATCCGATAGTAACGCCTATTCTGAAGATAAGTAGGGTAATGAGTATTGCAGTCACAGTGTCTTACGTTTTAAAGTTGGCAAAGAAACTAAATTTTGTTGGTAATGTTAAAGTTTGAGAAAATCAGCCATCCCCAATACACCCTTTTTCCCTTGAATCCACTCAGCCACCAGTATGGCCCCCAGCACAAAACCATCTCGTGAATGGGCTGTGTGCTTGATTTCGATGTCTTCAATGGGACTGGTATATCTCACCGTATGGGTTCCGGGCGTTGGATCTACTCTAAACGAATTAATAACGAGATCTTCGGCTGTCGCGTTGCCTTTATGGATCCAGCGGTGCTTGCTTTGAATATTGGATAGGATCCCCTCAGCCAGGGTAATGGCCGTGCCACTGGGTGCATCTTTCTTTTGCGTGTGGTGAACTTCATCGATGCGCACATCGTAGGCAGGATAGGAATCCATTATTTTGGCCAGGTACGCATTCACCTTGAATAAAATATTGACACCCAGGCTAAAATTGGAAGCATAAAATAAAGTGCCGCCGTGCTCTACACAGCTTTTTTCAATTGCGGATTTATGCTCCAGCCATCCGGTGGTGCCACACACCACAGGCACCTGAGCATCAAAACAGGCTTCGAGATTGTGGATCACAGAATCAGGTTGGGAAAACTCAATGGCTACATCTGCATCTGGAATCGCTTTTCGTTCTGGCGAATCAAAGGTATCAATGCAGGCGATAATGGTATGACCTCGCTGCATGGCCATTCGCTCAATGGCCTTGCCCATTTTTCCGTATCCGATGATGACAATTTTCATAAGTTGATTTTTCTGGATGCTTGGAAAAGGATTGACTGATGAAAAGATGAAATCAAGTTAGAACTTAAACTTCAGGGCTATCCCTGCACTCATTCCGTTCACGGGACTGTTTTCAATGATGGGCTCCAGCTTTACTTGCAATTGCGGATTTACATCAAACTCCTTCAAATGCGCATCTACATGCGCATCTACCAATTGAAGCATATACCAGAATACGGTGACTATGGAGAAAAAATCGCGTTCTCTTTTATAGATATTGGTCAACCTGCGAAGCTGGGCCTCATTGTATCCCGTGGGAGAAATTAGAGAACCGTCACTCAGAATCCCGTATAATTCATTCTTGTACTTCAAATACAAGTCTTGATAGGCACCAACAAAATAAATGCCGGCCGCAAACCCTCCGTACACCAGCGGAACCTTCCAGTATTTCTTATTGTAAACCTGGCCTGAGCCGGGAAAAATAGCGGCGTAGAGTAATGCTTTTCTGGGGTCAAACTGGGCCGCATAGGAATCGATGGCAATGACTTTGTTACCCTTCATGATCCGGATGCTGTCGGATGAAAGCGAGCTGCCCAATTCAGTTTCCTCCTGGCCTCGCGCGCTAAGCACCGTGAAAACCAGAATTACTGCTAATGTCGACCGCAAACTCATGATGCTATTTCTTATATCTTCAGGATCTCCAAAATCCGGTTGAGATCTTCGATGGATAAAAATGGGATTTTGATTTCTCCTTTCTTGCCATCACTCTTCACATTCACTTTCGTGCCAAAGTGGTTGGAGAGGGTGGATTGAAGCTGTTTTATTTCTGTGGATGGGGTCGATGGCGTTTTTTCTGCGCTCTTGGTTGGCTTGGTGGGTGACATTAAATCCCTCACCAGCTCTTCCACTTTTCTAACCGAAAGATCCTCGGCCATTATTTTCTTGAAAATATGCAGTTGCGTGTCCGGATTCTCGACACTGACAATGGCCCTCGCATGTCCCATCGAAATTTTATGGTCGCGCAAGGCGATCTGGATGTCCGGAGGGAGCTTCAGCAACCTCAAATAATTGGTGATGGTACTCCTGTTTTTACCTACGCGCTCTCCCAGCTCTTCTTGTTTGAGGTGGATTTCAGAAATAAGGCGCTGATAGCTCACCGCGATTTCTATCGGGTTGAGATTTTCACGCTGAATATTTTCAATAAGCGCCATCTCCAGCATTTGCTGGTCATCGGCTGAACGCACATAGGCAGGCACGGCCTTGAGTCCGGCCATTTTTGCGGCTTGAAAACGCCTCTCGCCTGAAATGAGCTGGTATTGCTTGCCGGAAAGTTTTCTGACGGTGAGCGGTTGAATGATGCCATGCACCTTGATGGAATCAGCAAGCTCCTGTAAAGCCTCTTCTTCAAAATGCTTGCGTGGCTGGAATGGATTGACTTCTATTTCCGTGAGCAGAATTTCGTTCACACCGGAGGTGGCGGCCCCTGGCGATTGCTCCAGTTTCTCCATCTCGTGCGTATCGCTGAGTAAGGCGCTCAGGCCCCTTCCCAATGCTACTCTTTTTTTACTCATCGTGATAAACCGTTTTTGTTCAGAATTTCGTGTGCCAGATTCAAATAACTCACCGCCCCCTTGCTCTCCGCATCATGCACGATCACCGGCAACCCAAAGCTGGGTGATTCACTCAGTTTCACGTTGCGGGGTATGATCGTATTGAAGGCAATATTTTTAAAATGGGTTTTCACTTCGTGTACCACTTGATTGCCCAATGAAGTACGCGAATCATACAATGTCAACAGGATGCCTTCAATTTCCAGTTTGGGATTGAGCCGGGTTTGAATAATCTTAATGGTGTTCAGCAACTTGCCCAGACCCTCCAGCGCAAAGTACTCGCATTGCACGGGGATGATCACCGAATCGGCTGCAGTCAACGAATTGATGGTGATCAAACCTAAACTGGGAGAGCAGTCAATAATCACAAAGTCATACTCATCGCGAATGGTCTCCAGCGTATCTCGCATGCGCTCTTCCCTGCGTTGAATATTCACCATCTCCACCTCGGCACCCACCAGGTCAATGTGTGAAGGGAGGATATGCAAATATTTCAGGTCGTTTTGAACGATGGCATCATGCGCATCGGCACCATCCACCATGCATTCATAAATGCCGGTCTTAATTCCTTTGGGATTCAACCCGAGCCCTGATGTTGAGTTGGCCTGTGGATCGCCATCCACCAGCAAGGTTTTATACTCCAATACGGCCAGACTGGCCGCCAAATTGATGGCCGTGGTCGTCTTCCCTACACCTCCCTTTTGATTTGCTATGGCGATTATTTTTCCCATTCCTACTTAATGCGGCAAACGTTGATAAAAAAATCCCCGATCCTGCCTTTTAACGGGATCGGGGCTACAAATATAAGGTTATCCGGCTATTTAGTTGTTGCTTAAAAACCCATTTCCTGAAAACTATCATAATGTCAATATTGCCTTGCGATAACAGCAGATGCCCTAATGTACGCCAGATCCTTTTGCACTCTCATTGGGGTTGCAGTCATTTAGCGCAGACCACCCACGTTGAATAAC
>DATCZR010000110.1:0-4946 GCA_036525835.1 Cyclobacteriaceae bacterium | reverse complement strand
GCAAAGAGGGTGTAAATGCAGAAGCCTTGCAAGATCATATTCTAAATGACCTTGCCACATTTGGAAAAAACGCCTACCGACTCAATATGATTACCAACCATGACAGAAATTCTCACGATGGTACAGTGTTCGAACGCTTTGGAGCCGGCGTAAAAGCCATGGCCGTATTTTCTTTTGTTTCTTATGGTGTGCCTGTACTTTATAGTGGACAAGAAGTTGGATTAAACAAAAGGCTTAAGTTTTTCGATCGCGATCCCATAGACTGGAGTGATCCAGATCAATACTTCCCGTTTTATAAAAAGTTAAATGAAATAAAAGCAGAAAACCCTGCATTATGGAACGGTGGATATGGTAGTATGCCCCAGAAATTATATGATGGAAACCTGGATGTTTTTTCAGCCAAGAGAGTAAAGGGAGAAAATACCGTGATTGCCATAATCAACATGTCAAATAAGGAACAATCCATTAGTTTTAAAGCGTCAGAAACGGAAGGTAATTACACAGACGCTTTTTCAGGCGAAACATTACAAATTGGAGACATGAAATTGGCCCCATGGCAATATCTGGTTTTTATAAAAAATAAATAATGGATCTGAGTCGGCTTGTTTGCTCTGGTCAACTGATCTTCCCCAACTAAATTAAAGAAAATGAAAATAGTCATTTTTGTTAGTCTGGTAATTATCGCTTTACTCTTCTCAAATTGCAGCGGTACAAATACGGATAGTAACCCAGCTCATGATGCGCGCGAATTCTACCAACTTAAGATCTACTCATTCTCTAATAACGAACAACAGCAAGTTACCGAACAATATCTCAAAGAGGCTTTTTTACCAGCCTTGAAAGTAATGGAAATTGGACCTATTGGAATATTTAATAAGAAGCTAAGTGAAAGTGATTCCATCATGCAGACTTTTGTACTTCTGCCATTTTCTTCCTTAGATCAATTTAACCAACTGGAAAGAGCGCTCTCTCAAGACACGAAACACCTGACTGCAGGAAGCGCCTATTTAAACGCTCCATTTGATAATCCTCCCTATGCCAGAATAGAAACAATACTTCTTCGAGCATTTAAAGACATGCCCAAAATGCGACCTTCGGCTTTAACTGGTGCACGGACCGATCGCATTTATGAACTAAGGAGCTATGAATCAGCAACCGAGAAGATTTTTGCCAATAAAGTCGACATGTTTAATGAAGGTGGTGAGATTACGCTTTTCGACAAACTAAAATTCAATGCTATCTTTTATGGCGAGGTCATTGCCGGACCCAAAATGCCAAATCTCATGTACATGACCACCCACGCAGACGCAAACAGCCGAGCAATCAATTGGAAGAACTTCGTTGATTCACCCGAATGGAAGGAAATATCTTCGATGGAAAAATATCAAAATAACGTTTCTCACATCGATATTACCTTCCTCTATCCAACTGAGTATTCTGATTATTAGTACCCATCAACCAATCAGCCATGAATGAGTGACTTTCCTCATTGCACCTGAGAACGGCAGGATATACTTTAGATATATAACCCTGAAGGTCATGAAAAATAAGGTGGGTGTCTGGATAGACATGTCAAAAGCAATCATCATAACCCTGAAAGGTGCGGAAAAAGAAGTACAGGTGATTGAAGGCATTGACAACCGTGAACGTATTCCTGGTGAAGGCAAAAGTTACACAAGATTTGGAAGTCAGTTTTCTAATCAGGAAAAACAAAAAGAAGGCAGAATGAACCAACAAGTAAAAGATTACCTGAAAAAAGTCATGAAGGCATTAACTCATAGTGAATCCATTATCATATTTGGTCCTTCCAAAATGAAACAGGAGCTGGCTAAACTTATTATGAAAAATAAGGATCAGAAACTCCGTGGTGTAGTCGCGGCTGATAGCATGACTGAAAATCAAATGGTGGCATGGGTTGTTAATCACTACAAAACGGACAATCATTAAGTCACCTGCTGGCCTAAATCGCTTTCGTAATCCAGTAAGCCGGATTAAGATTTTCGATTGCCGATTGCATAATTGTAAATAGCAGAAACGACAGCACTTGCAATGGTAAAGAAAATAATCAGTGCCAGAGAATGTCCGGACAGCAGATAATTATAATCAATTGAATTAATTCAATAATTTGCAAAAAATGCTATCATGATCAACTACTTCAAAAAATCACTTGCGCGTAAACGAGCCAGACGAATCACGCAGGAATATCCACCTACCATAAGTCAGGTTGATCTATCCCAGGATGGTCCCATTGAATTTGCCAACTGGTCAAACCCTTTGGTGAAGCCCTTTGTGCTTACGCAGCCTATGGTTGACTTCTTTAAGAAGTTTATCAAAGAAGGAGACATGGCTATAGATATAGGCGCCAATATTGGTGATACAACAGTACCTATGGCCCTGGCTGCTGGCAAGTCAGGTATAACGCTTGGCTTTGATCCCAATCCCTATGTATTTAAAATTCTCGAGGCCAATGCTGCCCTCAATAAAGACAAGACTAACATTGTTCCACTTCGGTATGCGATATCAAAAGATGAAGATGAATTTTACTTTATCTCATCGGAAGCCTCATTCGGAAATGGAGGCATCTCTCCCACCAAAGAAAGTATTCATGGCAAGTTCGTAGCACCGGAGAAGATTAAAGGGATTGACCTTACCCAATTGCTGCAGAAGGAATATGCCAGTCGAGTTGACAAACTCTCTTTTATAAAAATTGATACAGAAGGCTACGATAAAGAGATCATTAAGTCAATCAGAACGCTAATTCAAAAATACAAGCCCACCCTTGTAGCCGAGAGCTTTGGTGCCAGCCCTGATGAAGCCAAGATGGAGCTATACGAGGTCATCCGCCGAGACGATTATCAAATTTTCTATTTTGAGGATTTTGACATCAATACCAAAACCAAAGAACTTATCAACAAAGAAGAGATAACCCATTGGAAAGATACCATCAACATCTATGCGGTGTCCAAACAGCTAAATAGATAGGCAATATCGGTGTAAACCATGTTGCAATTACGAGGCCATCTCTTTACCTTAATTTATTAAAAATAATGTAAAGCCATGGACAAGCGATCTTTCCTTAAAAACCTGACTTTTCTCGGATTAGGTATCTCCCCATCAGTAAATGCTATGGAGAAGCTATTACAAAGTGTTGCCCATTTGCCATCTGAAGAAGTGGCTAAGGATGAAGATTTTTGGGCCAAGGTCAGAGGTGGGTATAAGTTGAAACCAGATTATATCAATTTGGAAAACGGATACTACTGCTTTCTCCCCGAAGAAACGCTGGATAACTATATCAATCATATCCGAGAAATAAATTATCAGGGATCTTACTACATGCGCACGGTACAGTGGGACAATAAGAAGGCCATGGCGGCTAAGTTGGCAGAGCTGGCTGGTTGTTCTAAAGACGAAATGATCATCACACGCAATACTACTGAGTCGCTGGATCTGGTAATCAGTGGCATGCACTGGAAACCTGGTGATGAAGCGGTGATGGCAGAACAAGATTATGGCGCCATGCTTAATCAATTCAAATTGATGGAGCAACGCTATGGCATTGTTAACAAAGTTGTTTCCGTTCCGAACCACCCAAAATCTGATCAGGAGATTGTAGACCTGTATGCCAATGCAATTACAGACAAAACGAAATTGTTGATGATATGTCATATGATCAACATCACGGGACATATACTACCCGTAAGGAAGATTTGCGATATGGCGCACGGCAAAGGAGTACAAGTCATGGTGGATGGCGCACACGCTTTTGCTCACATCAACTATTCCATTCCCGATCTGGATTGTGATTTCTATGGCACTTCCTTGCACAAATGGCTAAGTGTGCCTTTAGGTGCAGGCTTTTTATATGTAAAAAAAGGAAACGTCAAAAATGTGTGGCCTTTACTGGCCGAAGGTGATCGCGAGCCTGATGACATAAGCGTGCTCAATCACATCGGAACTCACCCAGTGGCAACCGATCTGGCCATTTCAAACGCAATTGACTTTTACCTTAAAATAGGAAGAGATAAAAAAGAAGAAAGACTTCGTTACTTGCAACGATACTGGTCTGATCAGGTGAGAGGAAAGGGAAATATCATTATCAATACACCGGAAGATCCGAAAAAATCGTGCGGTATCGCCAACGTAGGCATTAAAGGAATGAAACCAAAAGAATTAGCTGACACCTTATATGAAAAATATAAAATATACACAGTGGCCATTGATGGCGCTAATGTTCATGGATGCAGGATTACACCAAATGTGTATACGACAATCAAAGAACTAGATGTATTTGTAAATGCGCTTAAAGAAATCGGTAACGTGTAGATATGTATGGTAAGACAGATCAGAACGGTTCTGGTTGGATTGGGTAATGTAAACCTGGGTCTGCTGAAAATTTTGGAAGAAAAAAGGGAAGAGATTGCCGATCGGCATAACCTTCACTTTAAAATCGTAGGTATAGTAGATTCAACTGGCATGGCTATCCGTCAAAGCGGGTTTACATACAAAGAATTAATTAACCTTAAATACAACAAGAAAAAAGCAAACGAGATCACCGAGTTCTTACCCACCCCATCAGATAAAATCTGTGAATGCATTGAAGCTGATCTGCTTGTGGAGGCATCACCTGTGGACCTTAAACCTGGTAACAAAGCGCTGACCCTGTTGAAAAATGCCATTGCAGCCGGCTGGCATGTCGTATTGGCCAACAAGGCCCCGCTGGTTTTGGAATTTGACAGTATCCAAGATTTGGCCGAGGAGCATAAGGTTAAATTTCGATATAGCGCTACCGTATGTGGTGGTTTGCCTGTCATTAACGTATTGCAGAGAGACCTGAAACTGGCACGACTCACCAACATGTGGGGAATCTTTAATGCCACCACAAACTTTGTTCTGGCTCAAATGGAAAAAGGCATATCGATGGATCAAGCCATAAAAGAAGCGCAGGA
>DATCZR010000109.1:0-6634 GCA_036525835.1 Cyclobacteriaceae bacterium | reverse complement strand
AGCGCCTTGACGCGGAAGCCATTACCGTAATTACCGATGAGTTTGGTTTCGATGTACAGTTTTCTTCTTCTGAAGAAGAGGAAGATGTGACAGAAGTTGAAGACAAGGAGGAAGATCTTGAGCCACGCGCTCCAATCGTTACCATTATGGGCCACGTTGACCATGGTAAAACATCCTTGCTTGACTATATCAGAAACACTAAAGTTACAGATCAGGAAGCCGGAGGAATTACGCAGCACATTGGTGCCTATAACGTAACCACCAAGAGCGGACAAAAGATAGCTTTCCTTGATACACCCGGCCACGAAGCCTTTACGGCCATGCGTGCTCGTGGAGCCAAAATTACCGATGTTGCCATTATTGTAGTTGCGGCTGACGATGATGTGATGCCTCAGACTAAAGAGGCTATAAATCATGCACAGGTTGCAGGAGTGCCCATTGTTATCGCGATTAACAAAATTGACAAACCTGGAGCGAACGCTGAAAAGGTAAAAGAGTCTTTATCCAAGATTAACATTTTGGTTGAAGACTGGGGTGGCAAGTATCAATGCCAGGAAATATCCGCCAAGACAGGACAAGGTATTGATGACCTGTTGGAAAAAGTGTTGCTTGAATCTGAATTGCTCAACCTGAGGGCGAATCCTAACAAGGCAGGAACCGGATCCGTGGTGGAAGCGGCTTTGGACAAAGGACGAGGCTATGTAACCACAGTAATGGTACAAACAGGAACACTTGAAATAGGTGATATCATTTTGGCAGGCTCAAATTTCGGCCGCGTAAAAGCCATGTTTGATGCAACTGGACAAAAGGTGAAAAAAGTGGGTCCTTCAACTCCGGTGCTTGTACTCGGGCTGGACGGTGCACCTCAGGCTGGTGAAAAGTTTAATGTGATGGAATCGGATCGCGAAGCCAGAGAGATTGCAGCCAAACGAGGACAAATACAGCGAGAGCAAAGCATCCGAACAAAAAAGCACATTACACTTGATGAGATCGGAAGGCGTTTGGCTATAGGCTCGTTTAAAGAACTTAGAATTATCGTAAAGGGTGACTTTGACGGATCGGTAGAAGCGTTGTCAGACTCCTTGTTGAAATTATCAACTCCAAAAATTCAGATCAGCATTATCCATAAAGGTGTTGGACAAATTTCTGAGTCTGACGTGTTATTGGCTTCTGCATCAGATGCCGTGATTGTAGGATTCCAGGTAAGGCCTTCTGCATCCGCACGTAAAGTTGCCGATAATGAAGAAATCGAGATTCGTTTGTATTCTATTATCTATGATGCCATCAACGATGTGAAGGCAGCCATGGAGGGAATGCTGGAAAAAGAGATGGAAGAAGTAATCGTGGGTAATGTGGATATAAGGGAAGTCTTCAAAATTTCCAAAGTCGGTACCGTTGCCGGTTGTATGGTTACCGATGGCTACATTAAGCGCAACAACCCTATCCGTATTATACGCGATGGTATCGTAGTATACACAGGCGAAATGACTGCTTTAAAACGATTTAAAGATGATGTAAGTGAGGTGAAGGCAGGTTTTGATTGCGGTATTAGCATCAAAAACTTCGCAGACATCAAAGTTGGTGATGTGATTGAGAGTTACGAAATAAGAGAGGTTAAGAAGTAATCATTATCATCAAACTCAAATACTTATAAACAAAAAGCCCCTATTGGGGCTTTTTGTTTATGGAATAAAAATATCAGGATTAAAATTTAACTACGGGTGCTGTATCTGCTCCTTCCTGCGCCTCAAAACCTTTCCTCACACTAAAGTCTTCTCCGCCACCAAAAATACTTAATGCCATGCGTCTGAAAAATCCTCGCACATAAGTATTGTACTCTTGAACCGCTTCATTGTATCGCTGGCGCGCTACATTGATTCTGTTCTCTGTGCCTTCCAGTTGAGATTGAAGATCCAGAAAATTTTGATTTGCCTTAAGGTCGGGGTAGCGCTCTACCACAACCATCAACCTAGACAAAGCAGAGCTCAATCCATTTTGTGCTTGCTGAAATTGTGCGAATTGATCAGGGGTAACGTTAGAGGGGTCAATGTTTACCGAGGTGGCTTTAGCCCGAGCCTCGATTACTCCCGTCAACGTTTCTTTTTCAAAGTCTGCATATCCTTTCACTGTGTTCACCAGATTAGGGATAAGATCCATTCTTCGTTGATATGTAGCTTGCACATCGGCCCATTGTGCATTTACCTTTTCTTGTTGCGCTACGGCCTTATCAAAAGTGCCAGCTCCCCACATAAAAAATCCACTAACGATAACGACCAGACCACCTACAATAATCAGTGTTGTTATTAATCCTTTACTCATATTTATATTTTTAATAATTCTTAAAAAAGCCTGTTAAACAGCCAGGTGATTTTCCAATATAAATTCGGCAATCTGAACCGCATTGGTAGCTGCTCCTTTGCGCAAGTTATCCGCAACGATCCACATATTCAATGTATTTGGCTGTGATTCGTCTCTGCGGAGCCTTCCCACAAAAACCTCATCCCTGCCGTGCGCATTGATGGGCATTGGATATACATTGTTTTTAACCTCATCCTCCACAATTACTCCTGGCGCACTATTCAATATTTGGCGCAATTCGGCCAATTCAAAGTCTGAATGAAATTCAACATTTACTGCTTCTGAATGGCCTCCAATTGCCGGAACCCGTACCGTTGTTGCCGTAACCGCAATGGACTGATCCCCCATTATTTTCTTGGTTTCATTCACCATTTTCATTTCCTCTTTGGTATACCCGTTTTCCAAAAATGAATCAATGTGAGGCAATATGTTCATATCAATTGGGTGAGGATATACTTTGACCCCGTCTATTCCTTTGCGTTCATCCATCAGCTGCTGTACGGCATCCTTACCCGTTCCGGTCACGGATTGATAAGTAGAAACCACAATCCTTTTAATTTTGTATTTGCCATGCAGAGGTGCTAATGCCAGCACCATTTGAATAGTAGAACAATTGGGATTTGCAATAATCTTGTCATCCGCCTCCAATACATGACCATTCACTTCGGGCACAATTAATTTCTTGTCGGGATGCATACGCCATGCCGAGGAATTATCGATAACCACACATCCTCTTTCTGCAAATCGAGGCGCCCACTCTAGGGAAGTTCCGCCTCCGGCTGAAAAAATAGCTATGTCAGGGCTTAGTTCACAAACGGCTTCTATGCTTTTTATAGGATACTCCTTATCTTTAACCAATAGGGTTTGCCCCACAGACTTTGAGGAAGCAACAAGATATAATTCCGAAAATTCGATATGTCTTTCCTGCAACACCTTCAGCACTTCCTTTCCTACCAATCCGGTAGCTCCAACTACTGCCAATTTCATCTGGTAATTAATTTACTTCAGGCTGCAAAAATACCATTTTTAAACTTACCTCTAAAGACGCTTTTTCTGTGGGTTTTATTGGTTGTTGCATTAGATGTAGAAGCTCAGTTTACCGATTCTTTTACTGACAATGATTTCACCAATGATCCCAGTTGGCAAGGAGATAACTCAAAATTTGTAATTGATAACTCTCAGTTAAAACTTCAGGCTCTTGCAGAAGCCAGTCATGCTTTTTTATCCACGCCAAGTTTCTCTATTAATAATGCCCAATGGCAGTTTTTCGTAAAGCTTGAATTCAATCCTTCGAGCAGCAATTATGCGCGAATTTATATAGTGTCTGATCAAGCTGATCTTTCCGCTCCGTTGAATGGCTACTTTGTGTTAATTGGTGACACTCCGGATGAAATTAGCTTATACAAGCAAGCCGGAACCGCCATGACCAAAATAATTGATGGCGTTGACGGAACGGTTAACTCATCATTCGTTGAAGTCCTGATTAAAGTAACTCGAGATAATATGGGAAACTGGGAGCTATTTATTGATGTTGGCAACAGCGGATCATTTATTTCACAGGGAGCAGTAACCGATAACACCTTTGATGCCTCCTCAAACTTTGGTGTTTTCTGCAACTATACTTCCACACGATCCGATAAATTTTATTTTGATGACTTTATAGTGACCGGAGATTCTTACATAGACACAACACCACCTCTTGTTAATCTAATTGAAACAATATCTGCTAATAAACTGATAATCCGTTTCAACGAGGAGGTTGATCCAATAACATCAATTGATTTAACTAATTATTCTGTGGGCAATGGGATCGGGAACCCGTCAGGAGTCGAATTACTTCCCGATCAAAAGTCAGTTGAGTTAACCTTTAATTCAAATTTTGAAAATGGAGTGAGCCAAACCATTCTTATCTCTAAAGTCACGGATATTGCTGGGAATATCATTACCAACAGCACTAACCCTTTCTTGTATTTCATTACCGTTCCCGCCCTACCAAAAGATATCATCTTTACAGAAATATTAGCAGACCCAAGTCCACAAGTAGGTTTGCCTGATGCTGAATACATCGAAATCTACAATCGAAGTTCAAATCCATTTGATTTGAATAATTGGATTTTTAGTGACGGGAATTCAATGGCTATACTTCCAACACAAATCATTTTACCCGGTACTTATTGGATAATAACCTCGACTGCAAACAGTTCAAAATTCGGACTAACAACTAACGTAATTGGTGTTTCTAATTTTCCGACACTTAATAATTCCACCGATACCCTGACATTCAAAACGCCTCAGGGACAAACTATAGATTCTTTAAACTATGATTTGTCATGGTATCGGAGTGTAGACAAGCAAGAAGGTGGCTGGGCATTAGAATTAATTGATCCACACAATCCATGTGGCGAAGAAGATAACTGGACTTCTTCAGAAGATGATAATGGAGGGACTCCCGGATTTGTAAACTCAGTGATTGCAAATAAACCTGATCTCACTGGCCCGCAGCTAACTTCTTTAAATGTTATTACTTCCAACAAGCTACGTCTTACATTCAACGAAAAACTTAAAAGTTCTACTTCTTTATCAACTACAATCGCAATAACTCCCGATCCTGGTATCACCGATATTTATTTCGACACCAAAGCGCTTCGTTCATTGATAATAGAGTTGAGTTCCCCACTTACTACAAAGCAGCTTTACTCAATCACAGTAAACAACATTTTTGATTGTAATGGAAATCCAATTGATGTTGATTACAGTCAGATGGCGTTTGCCTTACCGGAGGAAGCAGAGGAAGGAGATGTTCTTATTAATGAAATTCTTTTCAATCCGCGACCTGGTGGAGTTGACTTTGTAGAACTCTACAATTATTCCGACAAATACATTGACTTAAAAAATTGGAGCATTGCCAATTTCAATGGGGCACACGTCAATAATTCAAAAAATCTTTCTTCAGTCAGTCTGACTATTGCTCCAAACGAATATTTCGTTGTTACGTCTGATGCATTTATTCTGAAAGATCACTATCCACTCGGAAAGGAAGATCAATTTATAAAAGCATCACTTCCAACTTTCCCAGATGATGAAGGATCGGTGGCAATAGCATCTGAAAGCGGTTTAGTTATCGATTACTTTTACTACGACAAAAGCTTTCATTCCAAATTTATCAAAGATGAAGATGGCGTTTCCCTGGAGCGCATTTCGGTAATTGAAAATACCAATGAACCAAGTAACTGGACATCTGCAAGCTCGACAATTGGCTTTGCTACACCTGGGTATATCAATTCAAATTTCCGACCCGATAATATTCTTTCTGTTGGTGAAGTAAGCATTGAGCCAACGGTTTTCTCTCCCTTCACCACTGGATCAAATTTCTCACAGATCAATTTCAATTTTGACCAGACTGGCTTTGTCGCCAATATCAAAATAGTTGATCATCAAGGAAGGTTAATCAAGACCATCGCTAATAATGCTATACTTGGATTCAATGGATTTTTCAGATGGGATGGCGATCATGATGACGGCACCCGAGCCAGAGCCGGATATTACATAGTGTGGTTTGAAGTCTTCAATGCCTCCGGGTTATTAAAAACTTATAGAGAGAGGGTCATCATTGCCCTTCGATAGCTGCCATTTTGTCTAATTCAAGATGAATCACAAATTCACCTTTTTTATACGCCCGGGAATTAATTCCAATTCATTTTTTGTTTAGGAGCCGAGCGGTTATTTTTGCGCATCTTTTCCGAAAACGATTTAAACGAGCAGAAATCATGGCTAAATCAACAAAAAAGGCAAAACCTGCTAAGAAGGCTCCAAAAAAGGCTAAAAAAGTAGTGAAGGCTAAAAAAGCCGCAAAAACCAAGAGCAAGGCTGCGCCAAAGAAGAAAGTAGCCAAACCTAAAGCCAAGGCTAAAAAGACCGCAAAGAAGGTGGCAGCAAAGAAAGCAGCTCCAAAGAAAAAGGCGATCAAAAAGGTGGTAGCAAAGAAAGTGGCGAAAAAGGCAGTCGCTAAAGCGCCTAAGCAAAAGGAAGAGCCAAAACCAATGAGGAGGGCAGCTACGCCCACTGTTCCTCAAGTGGGCAGAAAGAAGGACAATCCTATTTCTCCATTACCAAAAACGCCTCCTCAGCTGAATATTTTTCCTGCGTTGACTCAAAGACCCATTGCGCACAAACCCGCAAAACCAGCCCCCCCGTCTGATAAGTCAAGATATACAGATGCTGAACTTAAGGAGTTTGAAATATTGATTTATGGCAAGCTGGACAAAGCACGCAGCGA
>DATCZR010000108.1:0-2068 GCA_036525835.1 Cyclobacteriaceae bacterium | reverse complement strand
CTGCTGAAAGTTGATCCTAAGAAGCGAATGATGTTTAATCCAAATGAATCCATTCAACTTCAAGGTCATACTGGTCCTTTTATTCAGTATACGCATGCAAGAATAAGATCTATTGTGCGAAAAGCCGCGACATTAGAACTACCAGATGAACCAGTAGCGTTATCAGATCTTCTACCTAATGAAAGAAATCTGATAAGTTTGCTTTCAATATATCCAAGTCGAGTTCTGGATGCAGCCAGAGATTATTCTCCATCCATTATTGCCAATTACGCCTATGATTTGGCAAAAGAATACAACCAATTTTATCAGTCGATTCCAATTTTTGCAGAAACGGATCAACAAAAGCTCAAGTTACGTGTTTCACTGTCTGAGCAGGTTGGGCAGGTTATTGGTAAAGCAATGAATCTATTGGGGGTAACAGTACCAGAAAGGATGTAAACTGTACCATTGTTGAACTGATTTTTAAACTTTAGGGAATCAATCGATGTTTAGAATACTACTGCTCATACTGGGTGTCATCGTATTAATATCAAGCATTATGTTATCATCATTATTTGGATCAAATGTGAGCGATCAGGATGGACTCGGATCGATTTATGATTTCAAAATAAAATCACTGAATGGAGAAGTCATTGATTTTTCAAAGTACAAGGGCAAGAACCTTTTGATCGTTAATACAGCCTCTAAATGTGGGTATACCTATCAGTATGCAGATTTGGAAAAATTGCACGATCAATTAGGTGATAAGGTGGAAATACTGGGATTTCCAGCAAATAACTTTCTGTGGCAGGAGCCTGGTAGCAATGAAGAAATAGCGGCATTCTGTGAGAAAAATTATGGTGTAGAATTCCAGATGTTTGAAAAGATTTCTGTAAAAGGTAAAGATAAACACCCATTGTATAAATGGCTTGAGGCCAAATCAGGAAAATCCCCATCATGGAATTTTAACAAGTATGTTATTAACAAGGATGGTGAGATCACGGGTTTTTTCCCCGCCAAAGTGAGCCCGCTCGACAATGAAATTACTTCACTTCTTCAGGAGAAGTAGTTGTAATAAGGTAGATATGCTAAATTTGTTTTGATGCAAACCAAAGCCTGGATATCTGCCTTTAGACCGCGCACACTTCCATTAGCGCTTTCTTGCATTGGTATGGGAGGATTCTTGGCCGCATCAGCAGGTGCATTTCGTTGGGATATTTTTTTGCTTTGCGCCCTCACCACCATTTTTCTGCAAATACTTTCTAATCTGGCGAACGATTACGGTGATTCCATCAATGGCGCAGATCACGATGGAAGAGTGGGACCTACAAGGGCTGTTCAGTCTGGAGTAATTTCAAAAGAATCGATGCGCAATGCACTAATTCTTTTTGTGATATTGTGTTTGGCGAGTGGTGTGTGGTTATTGTTAATATCATTAGGTGGCAACCTTGAAGCCATTCTCTTCTTTTTTGGGCTTGGCATTTTAAGCATTCTTGCTGCGGTGGCGTATACTGTGGGCAAGCGTCCGTACGGTTATGCGGGGATGGGAGATATTTCGGTGCTCATTTTTTTTGGAATAGTAGGGGTACTAGGTTCACTATACTTATTCACAAAATCTATTCGATGGGATCACTTGTTGCCTGCCATGAGTTGCGGATTATTTTCTATGGGTGTATTGAATATTAATAATATTAGGGACATCGATTCTGATAGGAAGGCGGGCAAGTTTTCGTTGCCTGTTCGAATAGGAAGGAAAAAAGCGGTTATCTACCATTGGGTATTGATTATTGGTGGATTATTAACTGCGACTATTTTTACTATTATTAACTTCTCTTCGCTGTCACAACTTTTGTTTCTTTCTACCATTCCTCTATTTGTAATCAATGGATTATCTGTATCCAAAAAAGCAGCCAATGAGCTGGATCCATTCCTAAAGCAGATGGCTTTATCTACCTTGTTATTTGTCCTTCTATTTGGCTTTGGTATTTTGAGGTAGAATTCCATTGGCTTAAGCTCAAATATGACATGAATCATATTTTGCATTGATGCCCATCATCAGGTCTTTTAGGCCAGGGTCGTATTTTTGATT
>DATCZR010000107.1:0-2418 GCA_036525835.1 Cyclobacteriaceae bacterium | reverse complement strand
TGAGGCAGCTAAACTTGAACTTGGATTTATGTAAATTAGATATTGGTTTCCAGGATCCAGCATCGAGAATAAATGATTTGAATAATTTTGACTAAATAATAAATAAATATGTATCCCGAACAATTAGTTGCACCCATGCGCACCGATCTGACCTCAGTCGGATTTAAAGAGCTAAAAACTCCTGAAGAGGTAGATCAAGAACTGAAGGATCAAAAAGGGACCACTCTTTTGGTCATCAACTCTGTTTGCGGTTGTGCCGCTGGTGCTGCCAGACCCGGTGTGAAGTGGGCAGTACAAAACAGCGAAAAGAAACCTGATCATTTGACTACCGTCTTTGCTGGTGCGGACCTTGAGGCAGTAGCCAAAGCCCGTCAGTATACTTTGCCGTATCCTCCCTCTTCGCCATCCATAGCTTTGTTCAAAGATGGTGAGCTGGTACATTTCGTAGAGCGTCATCACATTGAAGGCCGTAATGCGCAAATGATTGGAGAGCACCTGGTGCAAGTATTTGACGAGTTCTGCTAGATTGATTTAAGATTCAAAATTTACGATTAGCAATAGTTAATTTTAAATTTTGAATCTTGAATTTGAAATCTATTCCAGTTCCATCATCAATCGACTTTCTTCCAGGTCGAGCTCGTATTCAATTTTACGAAGGACTTCTTCTGCCAACTTCCTTTCCTTTCTCAATTTCTTAATCTCATCTCGCTCTTTTCTCAAAAGTTCTTTTTGAATCCTCAAGAACTCCCTGATTTCCTCATCAGTCATTTTACGATTGGTCGAGTCTTTTTGAATGCGCTGAATTCGGATTTCATATTTTGACTTAATTTGATTCAGTACTTCGCCCGGCAATAAGCCGTAATTCATTTCAATGTGTTCAATCACAGAAAAAGCGATTTGCAACCTGGCTTGCTGATCATGTTTGGCGTGGCTATCATCGTCTTTGATTCCAAACCACCTAATTAAAACGGGAAGGGTCAGTCCTTGCAAGACCAGCGTAGCGAAAATAACACAGAAGGTCAGGAAGATAATGAGGTCGCGATGGGGAAAAGGAATGCCTTCGCCAATAGTTAAAGGTAGTGCTAAAGCAGCAGCTAACGATACTACACCTCTCATCCCTGCCCATCCTACGATGGTTACACCGCCCACTGAAGGGCGAGCCTCCTTCTGCCTGATGCTTTTGCTCAACCACCGAGGCAGATAAGCCCCAGGATAAATCCAAATCAGTCGGACAACGATAGTTGCAATGCTGATGACGGCACCGTATAATAGAAGATCGCCTAATGAATGACTTCCAATATTTTCCAGAATTACAGGCAACTGTAGGCCAATTAATATAAAGATGATTCCGTTTACCAAAAAGATCACCGTTTCCCAAACCGCTCGTGCCTGCAATCGGGTGCCGTGGTCAAATATTTCAGACGAGTAGTAGCTGAGAAAAAGTCCGCAAGCTACTACACTTAGTACACCAGATGTATGTATTTCTTCGGCCACCAGGTAAGCCGTAAATGGCGCCAGCAAGGTGAAGGTGGTATCGGTGATGGCATTGTTGGGGGTAATTTTATGAATCCATCTAAACACTACACCGACTAATAACCCAATCACAATTCCTATTAGGGCCACGTAGAAGAAATTGATGGCCACCAACCAGAAAATGAATGAGCCCGTAGCCACTGCAGCAATGGCATACCGGTAGGCAATCAAACCCGTTGCATCATTGACAAGGCTCTCCCCTTCCAGGATCGTAATGATTCTTTTTGGCAGCTTCAATCCCTTCGTAGCCGCAGTTGCCGCCACGGCATCAGGAGGAGAAATGATGGCACCCAGCACGAAGGACTCAGCCCACCCAAAGCCGGGAATAAAATAATGAGCCACTACGGCTACTAATGTGGTTGTAAACAACACACATCCAAATGCCAACATCGATATGGGCCTTGCTGCTTCTTTAAAATCTGTCAGTGAAGTGTTCCAGGCTGCTGAGTAAAGTACAGGAGGCAGAAAGAGGAGAAACACGACTTCTGCATCCAACGAAACGATGGGTAAACCGGGGATTAGGCTTATTCCGATGCCAACCATGACCAACATGACAGGATAAGGCACTTTGATTCGGTCGGTTACTTGCGCAAGTGCAGTAACCACCGCCAACAAAAGAATTACCGTAGAAATATTGCCCATAAATTATTTTACAAAATGGACAGCAATTAAATCAATATGGAAAACTATGACAACAGTAAGCCTGACAAGAGATTCATTGGTGCGTTGCAATAGTGGCAAGGATTTACCTAGTGGCGTGTATTTTTACAAAATAGATTTTCAGAGAGGAACCAAATCACCGAGTGGATATCTGACGATTATGCGTTAGAAATGGACTTTATTACTATAAATTAAAAAACTGGGAGGAATTTAGTAGATAATTTT
>DATCZR010000106.1:0-3151 GCA_036525835.1 Cyclobacteriaceae bacterium | reverse complement strand
GGAGATAATTTAAAAGCTTTGGATGTATTTCTCAACCTATCGAAATCAGCGCTTACCATTTTGAAAATCAGCTTGGGGATTTCGCTCATCTATAATATTGTAGGATTGGCATTTGCGGTGACGGGTCATCTTACTCCTCTGGTGGCAGCTATTCTTATGCCTATTAGTAGTATTTCAGTGGTTGCTTTCACTACTTTTATGGTCAACCTAAAGGCCCGACTTGCATTTTCATGAACATCATCATCATTTTAATATTAATTAGCTTATCGCTTGCATTGATATTTCTGGCAGGATTTATATGGAGTATGAAGAGCGGCCAATATGATGATACGTACGGTCCCTCGGTGCGAATGCTATTTGATGATAAAGTAAAAAAGAAGGATAAAGACTAATCCTATTTAAGGGGCAAATAGGCTGCGCGCTGATAAAGAAATAAGGGAAGTGCTCCAGACATTCCAAAAAGTAGTGTTAGCGACCAGATCAGGTATGGTTTTTTCATTTTCAGCCTCCTAGACTCATTGTAAGTCCATATAAAAAAGATAAGCACAGCTACAAGTAAATCAACTACAAAAGCGGTAGCAATGGAATTGGCAAACATGCCTTGAATGGTAGCCGTAGGATGAAGCCACAATAGCACATTGCCTGTTTCAACCGAAACCATCATAACAAATATGTTGGGAGCAATAAAACCTATGATGGAAAGTATAAGGTAGAGTGTTCTCATTGTGTTTCTATTTACTTAATATCCTTTTTCTCTTGAGACAATATTTAGAAGTGGTTTGTTCTCCTTCATTCGATAATAGTTTTCAATTATCTGTGAAGCCACAGATTCCGGATTGGTAATACTGGCAATGTGCGGTGTAATGTTAATCCTTGGATGCTTCCAAAGTGGATTATTTGCAGGCAAAGGCTCTACATTAAAAACGTCAAGACTTGCACCCGATAGGTGACCTTCTGAAATGAATTGAATCAAATCATTCTCTATCAGATGCTCTCCTCTTCCCACATTAATAATAAATGCATTTTCAGGAAGGTTTTTGAAATTTGTTTTGTTGAGAATGCCTTTCGTTTGAGGGGTTAAAGGAAGTACACAAACCAAAATGTCCGAATTATTGAGAAATTTGGTAAGCTCTCCAGGGCCATGATACACCGGAATCGTGCTCGCTTCTTTAGGAGTGCGTGCCCAGCCGATTACCTTGAAGCCTGCTTTTTGTAATTCATTAGCCACCTTACTTCCAATCGCACCCATTCCCATAATGCCTACTTTAACATCTTTGATTCGCAGGTACTCAGCTGGTCGCCAAATGGTCTGGGTCTGTTTTATCTTGAAGGCATTTAAATCTCGGAGGTGGCTCATGATCAAGGCGAGCACAAACTCCGCCATATCTTGGGCAAGGTAGGGATCCACCAAGCGCGTGATTGCAATGGACTTCGGCAAATCGGGGTCTTTAAATAAATGATCCACTCCTGCACCCATTGATGAAATGCATTTTAGATTAGGATAGTCTTTAAAAATGCCAAATGGATGTCTCCAGGTTAAGGCAAAGCTGATTTCATTCCGATTTGAATCATTAGGGAATGTTCGGATGTCAATGCTGGGATCAACCAGCCTTAATGCTTTTATCCAGGGTTCTACCCCTTTGGGGTTAATAATTACTAGCGCCATTCAATATGCGGGAGACTTTAAAAGTATGTTCGGGATTTTTACAATGATTCTAAAAGTTAACTGATTTAAAGATTAATACGTTCAACTATTTTGTAAGTGGCCATAGTTTAATTTATGTCAATTCGAGGCATAGCCAGGAAATGTTTAACCAAGACTGACCATTGCTCAAACCAAACTTTAAAATAAGTTTTAGTTTACCTATATTTCATCACTTCCCAATTTTTAAATATTAAACTACTGATCATGAATTTCAAGTCAAGACTAATTGCCCAATACATCTTGTTGTTAGGATTTATTTTATCAAATGGTTACTTATTGCTGGCTCAGACTCTTACCAAAGAACAAACACAACAACTTAAATTCAGACACATTGGCCCTGTTGGCAATCGGGTAACATGTGTGGTTGGAGTTCCTGGTAATGATATGGTTTATTATGCCGGTGCAGCTAGTGGAGGTATTTGGAAAACTGAAGATGGAGGGCTCAATTGGAAACCCATTTTTGATGATAAACCCGTGCATGCGATTGGTGCGCTGGCTGTTGCGCCATCTGATGATCAGGTAATCTATGCGGGTACCGGGGAGCCATTCATTCGATCTAATGTTTCAATAGGTAATGGCGTGTGGAAGTCAACCGATGGTGGTACTACCTGGACACACATTGGTCTTGACAATACCGGAAGGATATCGAGAATCATCATAGATCCAAGAGATCCTAACACTGTATATGTAGGAGCGTTAGGTCATGCGTATGCTCCTCAAAAAGAGCGTGGTGTTCATAAAACAACAGATGGAGGTAAGACTTGGAAACATATTTTATTTGTGGATGAGAATACCGGTACATCTGATATGGTGATGGACCCCTCGAATCCAAGAATTATTTTTGTGGGAATGTGGCAATTATCATTGCGTACCTGGAACCGTACTAGTGGTGGACAGGGCAGTGGCATGCATATGACCAAAGACGGTGGAGAGACATGGACTAAACTAGAAGGTAATGGTTTGCCTAAGGGACCTGTTGGAAAAATTGCCTTGTCTATGACTCCAGCTAATCCTGATCGGGTATATGCGCTTATTGAAACGGGGGATGGAGTGGAAGCTATCAGTGGTGAGCCCGAAAGTGGTGAGCTATGGCGTTCTGAGGACAAGGGAAAAACCTGGAAGTTGATGAGTTATGATCGTAATATGACAGGCAGACAGGCTTACTACACACGCAGTGCGGTGTCTCCAGACAATGAAAATGAAATTTATTTTATTTCAGCGAGCTTTTGGAATAGTATTGATGGTGGCAAAACACTAGAGCCCTTAAATCAACGGGCACAACCCAATTGGGACCACCACGATATGTGGATTGATCCAACCAATGGTGATCGGATGATTGTAGCGGGTGATGGCGGTGTGTCCATTTCAAAAAACAGAACCATGACATGGTTGCGCATTCAATTGCCGGTGGCGCAATTGTATCATGTAACTACCGACAATGACGTG
>DATCZR010000105.1:0-5467 GCA_036525835.1 Cyclobacteriaceae bacterium | reverse complement strand
ATTGGCATTGAGCTTCTTGGTTACGATCGTTTAGATAATTCTCGCGCTAGGTGTGGAATTAACTTCATAGAAATGTATGCTGATGATGAACGTATTTTCAAGCAGGTAATTGACAAGGTCAACTTTGGAGATACACGTAATATCCTTACCCTGATGGATTACACCACCTTAAAAAACAGTGGTGATCGATACAATAAACTGTATGTCGATGATGGCAATGATCTTGACTACTATGCTGGCACCAGGGCAAAAGGTATTATTAAAGTAGGCGAAAAGGAATTAGTGGTAAAAATAGTTTTGAAGGACAGTTATGGTAACGAAAGCCAGGTTGCTTTATCACTAAGACCAAGTAAAGTGGGAACAGAAGTCCCCACATTAAGCGCCCGCTCAAGACCACTCTCCTATCAGGTGACTGAAAACGTAATGGAAGTAAGCAGTCGGAGTGAAATTGGAGACAGTGCGCAGGTATATTATAAAGATTCCATGAACGTATTAAAACCAACCTATTATAGTAAGCAGCAAAACATTTTTCTAATAGATCTTCGCAAAGTCCTACCTGACTCAATCAAAGTTGGAAGCCAGACTTTGATAACCAACTACAGGGATATCATTCCGTCTACCATTCCCTATAAGTACTACAGTGATTTGGTTGATATCAATTTTTCAAAGAGCACACTATATGACACTGTTTTTTTGAGGGTTGCTCATACTAATAATGGCAGGGAAGTATTCAGCATTGGTGATTCCATTTATCCTTTAAATCGAAACATGACCATCACACTTAAACCCAAAGGAGAATACTCTGAGAAGTTTGCCGTGTATCGCGTGTCCGGAAAATACAATCAATATGTAGGCGGCACCTGGTCTAATGGTCGCATCACGTTTTCAACAAGAGATTTCGGAGACTTTATTCTTTTGGAAGACAACCATGCTCCATCGATAAATGGGATGGCGGTAAACGGAGCGGCAGCCAGATTCAAAATTCGTGATAACTTGTCTGGCATTGCATATTTTGAGGCTAGTATCAATGGGGAGTGGTTATTGATGAATTACGATTACAAAACCAATATGATTTGGGCCGAGCGATCGGATAACAAGAAACCGCTAAAAGGAGATCTTACGGTGAAGGTGGTTGATAATGCTGGAAACGAAAATATTTATAAAGAAAAAATACCTTAGCATGGCTTTAAAAATTGGAAAGAAAGCCCCGGACTTTGAGGTGGCAGATCAAGACGGCAAGATAGTTTCATTAGCCGAATACAAAGGCCGAAAACTTGTTCTTTACTTTTACCCTCGCGACAACACCCCAGGATGCACGGCTGAAGCGTGTAATCTTAGGGACAACTATAAGACCTTGAAAAGAAAAGGATACGATGTCCTCGGGGTGAGTACAGATAATGAAAAAGCCCACCGGAAATTTATTGAAAAGCAAAAGTTGCCCTTTCGATTGTTGGCAGATGTTGACAAAGTGCTTCATTCAAAATATGGCACCTGGATTGAGAAGTCGATGTACGGCAGGAAATACATGGGCACAGCCAGAATCACTTATCTGATTGACGCGAATGGATACATTGAAGATATCATTGACCAAGTAGACACAAAGAACCACACAGACCAAATTCTGAAGCAAGACCAGGCCGACGCAAAAGAAGCCTCAAAAAGATCCCTCTCGCAGGATTCTTCCACCACAATCGGAAAGAAGAAGCCAGCAAAAAAAGGTGATTTTTGACATCTTCCCGGTTGATTAAAATCATATCTTTCACTCGAAGATAAAAGTACATTTGAGCCGTATAATTTATGCGTCTCACAAGATTTTTACTTTATTTCTTACTGTTAGCTTCCTGTTCTCATAAAGATCTAATAACGGAAACCACCATTCCTGAAGATGGGCTTTCCAAGCTTTTGCAGGGGAATACCTTGTTTCGCATTGATTCCCCAAAAGGAAAAATTAGTTCCTTGCAGAACAGCCAGTTGCCCTTTGCCATTGTTATCACCTGTTCTGACTCCAGGGTTTCACCGGAACTTATTTTTCATCAAGGACTGGGCGATTTATTTGTAATTCGCACAGCTGGTAACATCATTGGTGACTACGAGTTGGGAAGTGTGGAATATGCCCTAGAAAGCTTTCAGACAAATCTAATTGTTGTCCTTGGCCATGAAAATTGTGGTGCAGTCACAGCCTATGTAAACGGAGATCACGAATTGAAAGGAAACATCAAAACCATTGTTGATTATATTGGCAACGAAGAAGAGGAAATAAGTTTGTCCGAGGAGGATCGGCACAGTCTTGCCAAATCAGTTAACGCTAACATAAGGCATGCCGTTAATGTTTTACGGAAATCCGAACCCATTATAGGCGACCGGCTCAGGAACAATAAGATCAGGATCATTGGCGCCCTTTACCACATGTCCGACGGACGCGTGGAAATCATTGACGAAAATAATCCATAATAAAGCCAAGTCGTTTTGTCAATAAATTAAATTTCCCACATCTTCGTGCCTTAACATCTACAACCGCATGGCAGAACTAGCCGATCTAAAAAAGCTCACCTCACAGATTAGAAGGGATATCGTAAGAATGGTGCATGGCTGCCAATCGGGTCACCCAGGTGGCTCATTAGGGTGTACAGAATTTTTTGTGGCGCTGTATTTCGAAATCATGAAGCACGACAAGAACTTCACGATGGACGGAATCAGTGAAGATCTGTTCTTCTTATCCAATGGCCATATCTCTCCGCTTTGGTACTCCACGCTGGCTCGCTGTGGTTATTTTGACGTTAAAGAATTAAGCACATTCAGAAAACTTAATTCGAGATTGCAAGGACATCCTGCTACTCACGAGCATCTTCCCGGCGTCCGGGTTGCCTCAGGTTCATTAGGTCAGGGGCTTTCGGTGGCTATAGGAGCAGCTGGTACAAAAAAACTTAACGGTGATCAGCAATTGGTGTACGTGCTTATGGGAGATGGCGAGCAGCAAGAAGGCCAGGTATGGGAAGCGGCTATGTTTGCCGCACACAACAAAGTGGACAACCTGATCGCTACTATTGACTACAACGGTCAGCAAATTGATGGGCCCGTGGACGAAGTACTATCGTTACAAAATCTAAAAGCGAAATGGCTTGCCTTTGGATGGGAAGTAATTGAAAGCAATGGCAACGATTTGGAAGAAGTGATTAAAACTTTGAAGCACGCCAAATCTCTTACTGGAAAAGGGAAGCCTGTGATGAATCTGATGAAAACAGAAATGGGCTTTGGTGTTGATTTTATGGTAGGCTCACACAAATGGCACGGTATTGCTCCAAATGATGAACAACTAGCCAAGGCTTTGGATCAGCTGGAAGAAACGCTGAGCGATTATTAATCGAAATAAAAGTCGATGGTAGAAAACACCAATAAACATCTTACGATTATACAAAGTAAATAGTATTATTACGCCTGACCGAATTTATCTCCCCAGATGACTAAGTATACCTTTACAGAAAAAAAAGACACGCGTTCGGGCTTTGGAGCCGGATTGCTGGAATTAGGCCGTAAGAATGATAATGTGGTTGGGCTTTGTGCGGATCTGACGGGATCACTTAAAATGGATGCATTCCAAAAAGAGTTTCCAAAACGCTTCTTTCAAATAGGTATTGCAGAAGCAAACATGATGGGGATTGCAGCCGGAATGACCATCGGGGGTAAAATTCCTTTCACTGGCACATTTGCCAACTTTTCAACCGGTCGGGTTTATGATCAAATCCGTCAGTCGATTGCTTACTCAGGTAAAAACGTAAAAATATGTGCATCGCATGCTGGTCTTACCTTAGGCGAGGATGGTGCCACACATCAGATACTGGAAGACGTGGGCATGATGAGAATGCTACCCGGTATGACGGTGATTGTCCCTTGTGACCATAATCAAACCAAAGCAGCGACACTCGCGCTAGGTGATCATGTGGGCCCAGCCTACTTGCGATTTGGTAGGCCAAGCTGGCCAATCTTCACTGCGGCCGACGGACCTTTTGTAATTGGAAAGGCAGACACCATGCTGGAAGGAAAAGACGTGACCCTCTTTGCAAATGGTCACATGGTATGGCAGGCCATAGAAGCGGAGGCTATTCTTGCTGAGAAAGGAATCAGCGTTGAACTTATCAATTTGCATACTGTAAAGCCATTGGATATGGATGCCGTTGTTAAATCCGTTTCAAAAACGGGTTGTGCTGTTACGTGCGAAGAGCACCAGATGAATGGCGGGTTGGGAGATGCTGTTGCTCAGACACTGGCTCGACACAATCCTGCACCAATTGAAATGGTAGCCGTGAATGATTCTTTTGGAGAAAGCGGTAAACCAACAGATTTGCTGAAAAAGTATGGATTGGGACCAGAGAATATCGTGGCCGCAGTTGAAAGGGCAATTGGCAGAAAATAAGCAATAACAACACTTTTTATAAGGGCGCCATAAGCGCCTTTTTTATTGCATTGATATGTGCTTAATGCCGATTGTAAAACAATCTTGGTCAAATCTTCCTAACGTGGATATATTAGAGCTCAACCATAAATCCACTACCCTACTATGAAGAATATCCTCATTTTGCTATCGGTTCTTTTTATTTCGACAACTGGCATAGCGCAAAAATATATTCAAGGATTTAACGAAGAAGCGGCCAAGAAGGAGTTTGCTCTTGAGGAAAAATTTGACAGCTACCTAAAAGCGTCCAACCTGGATCAATGGATGAATCATTTGACTGCCCGGCCTCATCACCTTGGCTCTGCCATGGGTAAGGAATACGCAGAATGGATGCGCGATCAATTCAAAAGCTGGGGGTATGACGCTGAAGTGGAGACCTATCAAGTTTTGTTTCCAACGCCAAAAGTAAGAGAACTTGAAATGGTAGCGCCTACTCAATACAAAGCCAGGTTGGCTGAGCCTCCAGTAAAAGAAGACGCCACCAGTGGGCAGATAAGAGAACAACTCCCCACGTATCATGGTTTTTCGGCTGACGGCAATGTCACAGCTGAACTGGTATTTGTTGGCTACGGAGTACCTAAAGACTATGATGAACTTGATCAGTTGGGGATTGATGTAAAAGGCAAAATAGTGATTGCCAAATATGGAGGATCATGGAGAGGGATTAAACCTAAGGTAGCCCAAGAAAAAGGCGCGATTGGATGTATCATCTATTCTGATCCTGAAGACGATGGATATTTTCAGGGAGATGTATATCCTAAAGGACCATACCGGCCTTCACTGGGAGCTCAACGCGGATCAGTATTGGATCTGCCGGTAAGACCTGGCGACCCGCTTACGCCAAACATTGGTGCGACAAAAGATGCCAAACGAATTGAACGAAAAGATGCTGATAACCTGATCCGCATACCTGTAATTCCCATCGGATACGAAGATGCGATTCCTTTGCTGAAAGCGCTCGGCGGACCTGTGGCGCCCGAGTATATGCGCGGAGCATTGCCCCTCACCTATCATGTT
>DATCZR010000104.1:0-7439 GCA_036525835.1 Cyclobacteriaceae bacterium | reverse complement strand
GCATGCAAAGACAAGGCCTGGGAAATCTTTCCAATGGTATTATAGTGTCTGATATCCATTGGTTCTCCTGGCTCCCTATTCTCCACCCAGTAATCCCATGTACGCATTAAAGCGTGCTGTAAAATCGGAAGCTGATCCTGATGATTATCTATGTCAGTTAGCAATCTCTTCACCAACCGGGAGGAAATCCTTCCTCCACCCACAGCCACTGGACCTTCAATGGCCATCCGCTTCTGCTCTCGCGTCATTTGTGGAACCAGGTAGTTGCTGGTGTTGATCATCTGAGTCAACCCGGCAAAGTTGGCGCAGTCACCAATAAAATCAGATCGCATATTAATGGCCACGTATACCGGTACCTTGTTTTGATTCACGGCATTCAAAATCAAGTTCACAAAAGCTGTGGCATCATTGACACTTTCATCATCGTCCGTATTTTCATACCGGAAGAGCTCTTCAAATTGATCTATCAGGAAGAAAACATTTTCCTTTTTGTTGACCTGGATATACTTGGCAATTTCCACCAAGCCATCAGGCCCGCTTCGTAATACAGAGTTTATTATTGCTTTATGGATTTCCGTATCGCTTTCTTCAATCAGATGATGTTTTACCAGATAGGCTACAATGGCATTGGTCAGATTAACAATGGGAGAAGTTCCAGGCCTTGCATTAATAATATGCCAATGCGGTCCGGTTTCTGTCATGAAACCTCCGTACAGTACTGGCACTAGCCCGCAATGCATAAGACTGGACTTTCCACTTCCTGAATAGCCCATTACAGCCACGGATCTGTGTGCTGATAGTTTGACCAGGATATCGTCAACCTGTCCTTCCCTGCCAAAATACAAGTGGCTTTCATCGATGGTAAATGGCCTCAGCCCCGGAAATGGATTGAATCCAAAACCACCGCCAGACTCTAATGGTCCTGGGGCATCATCTTCGAATTCACCAACTTGGACAGAGTAGTTCAGCATCGATTCAAATATGGGATTTGAAATTTAGCAAAGAAGCATGCGAATTGCGAATATTCACCTAAGTATACAGAAGTTTAAAAAATCCTACTGAGGGCCTAAAAATAGTGCTCTAGCCCAAAAATCACTGAAATTTAGCTAAAATCATATATATTCCAAAACACGGTCTGCAAGCCTCACATTATCAGAAAGAAGTTCATAAAACTGGTCTTTGTTCACTTTGATAAGAATTGTCTCTTCCCTGGCAATCAGTACATGTGTATTTACAAAATTAGGTGAAGTTAACATCTCTCCAATAAACTGGCCCTTGATGAATTCTCCTACAGAGTTACCCTTTTCGAAAAACTCCACTTGGCCAGCATAAATGATGAAAAAATTGCTATTCACTTTGCCATCTATAACCAGTGAATCTTCTGCATCCAATCTCAATTCTTCAGACAAGTCAGCAAGATTGGAAAGCACAACACCAGGAATTCCTTCAAATACATCAATGGATTTATAAAACATCACCTTATTATAAATCATTTGCCGAGTTTGGTGCTCCCGCTGAAAGATCACCTCATCCAACTCATTCTTTGCTTCCTCACCTAATCTTGCTGCATTCAATTCGTATTCGTTGGGGTCAATTTCATTTAATGCCCATGCCGCTACCTCTCGGATCAGTAAATCGGTATTGAACATTTGAGCAATCAGGTCAATCTTGAAGTCTGCAATCTTGAGCAACCCAATTTGATGCAATACCGTTGCCTTGGTCCACCGATTAGATTGTGTGAAATCTCTGTTGATAATAAACTTGAGCACCAACTTATCATTAAGCGGGGCACGTGGATAAAATGGTTCCAATTTACTAATGCGTTCAGATACAGAAAGATCATCCAACACCGGAATAACCCTTTGCTTGAGCGACTCCGAAAGAAAAACATCCAGCAGCTCTACCGCATAGGTGGTGCCTTCCGTGGTGCCACTTTCTATATTTTCCTTGACCAATTGAATGGAATGCGTGTCATAAAGCATGGCTAGCAACATATAAATATGTGCCACATCATTCTGATTTTCTGTTTCCAATGCTTGCTTAATTATCTTGGCTTGGCCACTTGATCCTACTTCCAAAATGGCATTTAGATTCCAGCTAATGTCAGCGATATCAGATTCAATGGCATATTTAATTCTGGTGATTTGAGATACGCCCGCTTTATAACCACTTGCGCCCAATGATAACAGAACCTGTGAAACAATCATCTTGTCAGGGTAATCTATTTTAGCCCACAACAAATCCTTTGCCAGCTGCCCTCCTATTCTTCCCATCACCTGAACTATTCTAATAAGCACCAGTGTTGTATGACCATATCGATAAAACGCGTTGTCCAGAAGACTCAACGATCTTCCTCCAATCAATACCAAAGAACTCGCTGCCTGATTGGCAAACAACGGATCTCCCAGGTTATCGATAAGCGCCAAAATGACTTCGTCATTGTATTTTTGTTTTGCCGTTTTTATGGCAGTACTTCTAACTTTATCAGAGCTATCATGAAGTAATTCAAGCAGGAAGGAAATATTCTCTTCACCACTTGAATGATGTAACAACTCGGCCGCATATTGCCTGTCTTCAGCTGAGGAAGACCTCGCCAGGCTTTGAATTCGCTGCTTGGTAATGTCTCCTCCATTAGCAAAAATCTGCTGTAAATCTGATTTAGAAATTATATTCTTGTCAGATCCAGCAGCTTGGTTTGGATCGATTTTAATAACATATCGATCTGATACTGAAAGACCCTTCATTTCATTCATTCTTTTCTGCGCATAATCTCTTGCATCATCATCCGGATTTTTCATCAAACTATTGATCCAATGAGATAGCTGGCCGGGATTGATTTTTTCGAGTAGCTTGAATGAGAATACAGCCTTGGAAGTTCTATCATCAGAAAGCCAAGTCTCCAACTTATTGATAATTTGGGAAAATCCTATATCAAGTTTATCCTGTGTAAATTCCGGGGTTTCCAGTTTTGCTCGAATTTTATTCTTATAACCATTGTAAAGCTTACTGCTCACAACGAAATAAGCCCCTACCAATAGCAGCAGTAATCCGGGTATCCACAATAAATTGAAGAAGGGAACAAGAGCAAAAAGAAAAATACAAACACCGGCAATAAACCTACCTGATTCGTTTACCACTCCTTCCACCTTGGCCTGAATGCCGAAACGATACCTACTGTCGAGTGGTATGAAAAGTAACTTGAATACAGGGTTTTCCAGGGAGTCGCGCAAGGTCGCATTAAATAGCCTGGTCAACGCCATAAACAAGAAGAAGAAAATGAATGTGGTCGGTGTCAGCGCCAGGTCATACCCAAACACAATGCCTGTAAAGAGTGAACCCAAAGCAAAAATTCCAACAATAATAGGCAGCACATAAAGGGAAACCCTGATTCCATAGTTTCCAATGATCTTATCATTGATAAAGGTTTGCATCAAAAGGCTAAGTAAATAAATAGTGCCGTTGAAATAGGCCAGGAAATCCGTGAGCTCTCGTTGATTGGGATATTGCTTGTTGATCAGATCCTGAAAGGCGTATTGATTAAATATGAAAGTGATCATAGAAATCATCAGGAAAACACTCAACAGCAATACATATGGATCCTTAAATATTCTGCCAAAACTGGTTTCTTTTCTTACTGAGGCTTCAAATTCATGGGGGTCATTTTTGGCCAACGGAAACTTATAGGATATCGTGAGGAAAAGAATAGCAGATACCAGGATACTAATGGCACAAACAATCAGGTAATTGGAGGTTTCGGTAAAATAAACGGCCGTAAGCGGTATAAAAAAGAACGCCAAAATCGAAGCTACCAATTGGCCAGTATCAATCCAGCCGATAATCCGCTTACTTTGTCTGAAATCAAATAATCGACCGAAAATCCCCCAATAACAAAGCAATAAAACTGCGGTCATGGGTCCGGCCAGAATGTACATGGCAAACAGCACCTCATCTCGCAGGTCTGGATCACCATAGTTATAAAGCAAATAAACCGCTGCCGTGAAAAATACAATGGTCAGAATGCTAAAAGTAGTGAGTGTACTAAACTTGATTCTGTTTTGTAATAATGAAAAAATAAAAGTGGAGACTATACCAAAAATACCAGAGATAAGAAACGCTCGGTCAAGCTGATCACCGATTTGATTTAGAAAAAGAGATTCTGCTGTTACCGTGTAAGTAGCAATAAAAATCCCCATAAAAAAGCCGGTGCTAAGCATCAGCACCACCTGTACTTTTTCCTCAGGCTTTACATTTAATGCGGTGAGTATGGATTTCATAGGCTACCGATAAATGGAATGTATAGTTCAAAAAATATAGAAGAAACCAGTTAAAAAAAATGATTGGCAATTGATCGATTCAGCCAAACTTCCAGAAAAATAAGGTTTATCCCTCAAAAAAAGAAAAAGCCACGATTAAATCGCAGCTTTTAGTGGCTGATAGGGATCGAGTTACTTAACCTTGGTACTATCTTTTTTGGCAGGCGATGTGTTTTTGGAATACGATTCGTTCAAGCCTTTAATAATATCATTAGTAATATTCAGGCTATCTCCTACGAATAACAAATCACTGGATGGATCAAATTTGAAAACAATTTGAATGCCATTTTGAGTGCCATAATCCTTTAGGTAAGTAGTGATATTTCTATATAATTCCTGGTTTAAATTACTTTCTTCAATAGAGAGCTCTTGAGCCAAACTCTCCTGATATACCCTTAAGTTCTGTTGTTTCTTAGTGAGATCTTCCTCCAAAGCTCTGGCCTGACCAATGGTAAGATTGGCAACCGTGTTCTGGTAATTGCTAATCTCTCTCTGAAGCCCCTGTGCCCTATTCCTAAAATCAGTGTCCATTTGTTTGCCTTTGGCTTCCAATTTTTCACGGCTTACCTTAAAGTAATCATAGTATTTTAATACAGTATCCGAATTGATATATGCCAATTTTAAATCGCCACTATAGCCGGAAGAAGCTCCTGCATTTGATCCGGAGGCAGGTTTGGTTGCAAAATGAAGATAGTACAATACAGCGACGGCTAAAGCCAGTACAATATTGATGACTAGAGAAAAATTTTTCATGTCAGTTTTTGTTTGGGCCGCAAATATAGATCAGTGGTTATAAGATTAAAACAAACAAAGCAGCTGAATTTGATTAAATCACATAAATCTCCACCCTGGATGTAAGCCAAATGATAATTCCAGTGGCAAAACGGTAGTAACTTATATTGTTACAGATCCAAATATGACTATAACATCTACTCATTAAACCACTCAGCATACATGGGATAATTCTTGGCGGTCCGTGCAATTACTTGGGTCATTTCATCGCCAATGTCTTTCACTTTTTTAGCAGGCATACCAGCGTAAATGGTGCCTGGTTCTACTTTTGTTCCCGCCAACACAACGGCCCCGGCTGCGATAACAGAGCCAGTCCCGATGATGGCCTCATCCATGATAATGGCCCCCATTCCGATCAGCACATTGTCTTCCACGGTGCACCCGTGCACCACTGCGGTGTGTCCAATAGACACGTTATTTCCAATAATTGTCTTCGTTTTTTGGTAAGTACAATGGATCACAGCCCCATCCTGAATATTGGTGTTGTTACCGATTGCGATTGAATTTACGTCTCCACGTACCACCGCATTAAACCAAACGGTGCAATTATTACCCATTATAACATCCCCAACTACAACTGCATTTTCTGCCAGAAAGCAATTTTCGCCCATTTTTGGGGTAAATCCCCTTATTGACTTGATTATGGCCATTTGATTAAATATTTGAAGTAAATCTACGAGTTAGCCTGAATAGCGCTCAAAAAAGCGAATTCTCTAATTAAGAACATGACAAGATGTCACTTTTTAAGACTAAAACCATTAAATTTGCGACCTCAAATGAGATAAATGGAGAATTTGATTCAGGATATAGCGATAATAGACGAATCTGAAGGTCCGCAATGTGAAGTAAGGGTCTCACCAGAAATTAGCTCTGGAAAGACGAGAAAACTTTATATCGAAAGTTATGGATGCCAGATGAATTTCTCGGATAGTGAGATTGTCGCATCGATTTTAGCGAAAGAAGGATTTGATACCACTTCCGAAATTGATCAGGCTGACCTCATTTTTTTAAACACATGCTCTATCAGGGAAAAAGCGGAGCAGACAGTTAGAAATAGGCTCAAGCACATTAATGGATTTAAGAAACGCAAGCCCGAGTTGCTGGTTGGCGTATTGGGTTGCATGGCAGAGAGACTCAAGACCACCTTACTGGAAGAAGAAAAAATGGTGGACCTGGTGGCAGGACCCGATGCCTATAGGGATTTACCCAAGTTGATCTACCAAGTTGATGATGGAGGCAAAGCGGTAAACACTTTTCTTTCTAGAGAGGAAACTTATGCAGATATCAGCCCTGTAAGGCTGAACTCGAATGGAGTAACTGCTTTTGTTTCCATCATGAGAGGATGTGACAACATGTGCTCATTTTGTGTAGTACCATTTACGAGAGGAAGAGAACGGAGCCGCGATCCTCAGTCCATTGTAAAAGAAGCTCAATCCCTTTTTGATCAAGGGTACAGAGAGATCACTTTATTGGGACAAAATGTGGATAGCTACAAGTGGAGTGAAGATGAAAACAACAAAGCGCGGTTAGAGAAAAAAGGAATCAACGAGATTATCAACTTTGCCAACCTACTTGAAATGGTTGCATTGGTTCATCCCGAATTAAGAATTCGATTCTCCACCTCGCATCCAAAAGACATTACCGATGAAGTGCTCCACGTCATGGCCCGACACGAGAACATATGTAACAATATCCACTTGCCTGTGCAAAGTGGAAGCACACGTATCCTTGAACTAATGAATCGAGGCTATTCAAGAGAATGGTATCTCCAAAGGGTAAAAAAAATAAAAGAAATTCTGGGTGATGATTGTGGGCTATCATCGGATATGATCACGGGGTTTTGTACCGAAACAGAAGAAGAACATTTGGACACCCTCACCTTAATGGATGATGTCAAGTATGATTTTGCCTACATGTTTTTTTACTCGGAGCGTCCCGGTACATTGGCAGCCAAAAAATGGGCAGATGATATTCCGGAGGAAGTAAAAAAGAGAAGACTTCAGGAAATCATTGACAAACAGCGTCTGCATTCGTTGGAGCGAAACAAAATGGATGTAGGGAAAACATTTAAAATATTAATTGAAGGGCATTCAAAGAAATCAGAAAAATATTTACAAGGTCGAAACTCAACCAACAAAGTGGTTGTGTTCCAATCCTCGAATCATAAAAAAGGAGAATATGTAAATGTTTTAGTGACCGATTGCACTGGAGGAACATTATTGGGAAAGATAGCAGTATAAGCATTATGACAATTAAGGATTCAGAAATACAAAGTATAAAACAGCGGTTTGGCATCATTGGTCATTCACTCCTATTAAACAATGCTGTGAGAGT
>DATCZR010000103.1:0-7928 GCA_036525835.1 Cyclobacteriaceae bacterium | reverse complement strand
AACCTGCCATATCCAGAGGGCACCGCTTGCGCAGATGTGCTGATAGCAGGGGAGAAGGGTGGCAAACTGGCCCGCAACGTGTTTTTAGGTTTGGGAGTGGCGTTTTTATATAAAGGACTTATGTCGATTGCTGGCCTGTGGAAAGATGTGCCACAATATGTCTTCGGAAGGAAGTCCTCGTTGCCCAATGGAACCATTACCGCAGAGATTACACCTGAGCTTCTTGGCGTAGGTTATATCATTGGTCCTAGAATCTCAGGCATCATGGTGGCAGGAGGCGTTTTGTCCTGGATTGTGCTGATCCCGCTGATCACACTGATCGGGGATAACCTTACTTCTCCTATGCCACCGGAAACGACCATGTTGATTTCAGAGATGTCACCCAGTCAAATTTGGAGCAAATACATTCGCTACATTGGAGCGGGTGCGGTCACCTTTGGCGGAATCATTACGCTGATCAAAACGCTTCCAACGATCATAGGCGCATTTAAGGATTCGTTCAAAGACTTGAGATCCAAAGATGCTAACAAGTCGGATGTCGTGTTGAGAACCGATAAGGATTTCCCGCTAATTTTTGTGGCGATCGGCTCAGTAGCTCTTGTCGTATTGATGTCAGTTTTACCTAACATCCCGACCAATTTTCTGTCAGCCGTCATGATTGTGGTTTTCGGATTTTTCTTTGTGACCGTAGCTTCCAGAATTGTGGGATTGATTGGATCATCTTCCAGTCCTGTTTCCGGAATGACCATTGCCACCTTGATGGCCACCAGTTTAATCTTTATAGGTATCGGATGGTCGGGTGACTTTTACCAACCCATAGCCCTGGTTGTTGGATCAATAGTTTGTATTGCCGCGGCCAACGCGGGAGCGACGTCTCAGGATTTAAAAACCGGATACCTTGTGGGTGCAACACCGGTCAAACAGCAGTTGGGTCTGCTTATTGGTGTGTTGGTATCCACGGTGGCTATTGGCTTCACCTTACTATTGCTCCACGATACGCTAGGAATAGGAGTGGTAACCGAAGCACACCCTAACCCTTTACCGGCTCCTCAGGCAACATTGATGGCAACCGTAATCAAGGGATTACTGAGTCAGAACTTACCTTGGGGGCTTGTAATAGCCGGTATGGGTCTTTCCGCAGTGGTTGAATTGTGCGGGGTGAGTTCTTTGGCCTTTGCTGTCGGAGCGTACCTGCCTTTGTCAACCACTTCACCCATTTTTATTGGCGGCATGGTTAAAATGATTGCCGATAAAGTCACCGGAAGAAAAGGAGAAGAGTCTGAAGTTGGTTCGGGAGCATTGTTTAGTTCAGGTCTGATTGCGGGTGGGTCGCTAACTGGTATACTGGTAGCGGTACTACTCGGTACAAATGTCAATACAACCGAAGGACCTCAGTCCATTATCGCTGTGATACATGATACCGTGCACAGCGTAATCCCAGAGGGAGGTAACGTAGTGGCCATTGCCATGTTTGCCATCATGGCTTACATGGTATTTAACTTTGCTAAGACTAAAATTGAATAATAAGGAAAGGAAAGATTAGCTTTTATGGCCGACTTCCGAACCCTGATCTATAATTTCTTTTAGTTCTTTGAGGGCTTGTTCTTCTGCCTCGTGCACCTTTCCATCGGCATGTACTATGTCGTACATGTCGGTATAGACTTTATATTTTTGAGAAAACTTAATGTGGTCAAAGTGGGAAAAGGTATCATGAATGAGTTTTTTCAAGTCTTCCTTTTTTACCTTTTTGTATTTCTCCAATTCGTTGTTGAGTTTCAATACCGGGTTTGGGTCATTGGGGAAAAGCCTATGGAGTTTTCCGCGTATGGCATCTTCCTCAGACGGATGATACTCCCCATCAGCATAAGCCATATGGATATATAAAAACAGAACAAATTCAGCAAATGTATCGTGAATGACCATGGTTAATAAAAATATGTGATGGGATAAAATTAAACAAAAAAGGCTTCATTTTACAATGAAGCCTTTTTTGTTTATTAGGTTGTAATTACATCATTCCACCCATTCCTCCGCCTGGCATTTGAGGCATTGACTCTTTTTCTTCTGCGATCTCAGAAACTACTGCTTCAGTGGTCAACAATAGACCGGCAATTGAAGCTGCATTTTCAAGTGCAAGACGAGTAACTTTCGTAGGGTCAATAATACCCACTTCGAAGAAGTTTTCGAATTTGTTGGTATTGGCATTGAATCCGAAATCCTTCTTACCGTCACGCACTTTATTTACAATCACAGAACCTTCTTGACCTGCGTTCTCTACAATGGTTCTCAGAGGAGACTCCAAGGCAAGCCTTACGATATTTACGCCAGTTGCCTGGTCATCGTTAGACAAGCCGAGTGTATCTATATTTTTAAGGGCGTCAATTGCGCGTATATAGGCAACACCACCACCTGGGACGATACCTTCCTGAACAGCAGCTCTAGTGGCATGCAATGCATCATCTACGCGGTCTTTCTTTTCTTTCATTTCAACTTCAGTCGCGGCTCCTACATAAAGGATAGCCACACCACCTGAAAGTTTCGCCAAACGCTCTTGCAACTTCTCTTTGTCATAGTCAGAAGTTGTAGTCTCAATTTGCGCTTTGATCTGACCTACGCGTGACTGGATATCTGATTTCTTACCAGCTCCATTGACGATGATAGTGTTGTCTTTGTCGATGTTGATCTTATCGGCACGACCCAGCATATCTAGAGTAGCATTCTCCAATTTGAAGCCTTGCTCTTCAGAGATTACTTGTCCACCGGTTAAAACTGCGATGTCTTCCAACATGGCTTTTCTTCTGTCACCAAAGCCAGGAGCTTTAACAGCAGCTACTTTCAGTGAGCCACGGATCTTGTTTACAACCAATGTTGCTAAAGCTTCGCCTTCAACCTCTTCAGAGATGATCAATAAAGGTTTTCCGGTTTGTGCACTAGCTTCAAGAATTGGAAGCAATTCTTTCATCGCGCTGATCTTCTTATCGTAAATAAGGATGTAAGGATTCTCTAATTCCGCTTCCATTTTCTCCGTGTTGGTAACAAAGTAAGGAGAAAGGTATCCGCGATCGAACTGCATACCTTCTACGGTCTTCACTTCGGTCTCAGTTCCTTTTGCTTCTTCTACAGTAATCACACCGTCTTTTCCAACTTTGTCCATGGCGTCAGCAATCATTTTACCGATTGTCTCATCGCTGTTGGAAGAGATGGTTGCTACTTGAGCAATTTCGTATGAGTCTTTTATTTTCTTGCTTTGCTTCTTCAGGTTTTCAACAACGGCCAAAACGGCTTTGTCAATTCCACGCTTAAGATCCATTGGGTTGGCACCCGCTGCTACGTTCTTAATTCCGTGGCTGAAGATAGATTGGGTTAATACAGTAGCAGTTGTTGTTCCGTCACCCGCTGCATCTGCAGTTTTGGAGGCAACTTCCTTTACCAACTGAGCACCCATGTTTTCGATTGGATCCTTAAGCTCGATCTCTTTAGCTACTGACACACCGTCTTTGGTTACGGTAGGCGCTCCAAATTTCTTGTCCAGGATAACGTTTCTTCCTTTAGGTCCTAGGGTCACTTTAACTGCATCAGCAAGTTTGTCTACCCCTTTCTTAATCTTATCCCTCGCTGAGGTGTCAAAAGTTATTTCTTTAGCCATAATTCTTTAGTGTTTTAGGTTAATTAAATGATTCCGAATATGTCAGAGTTGCGCATGATGAGGTACTCTTTCCCATCAATGCTGATCTCAGTGCCAGCATATTTGCCATAAAGCACTTTGTCTCCAACCTTTACGGTTACTGGTTTGTCTTTTACTCCATCACCAACAGCTATTACCTTACCTTTTTGAGGCTTTTCTTTAGCTGTGTCTGGAATAATGATTCCTGAGGAAGTTTTGGTTTCAGCTTCGGCAGCTTCTACAAGCACCCGATCCTCATTTGGTTTGAAATTGATTTTCGCCATATGGATTTAAAAGTTTTTATTGATTGTTTAAAAGTTAACGGAGACCTAGCTGTCCATTTTTGTGCCATTTAGTGAACCTGATGGTTTTGCAGACAGTTTTGCAGTTTAGCGGCCACAAAGGTCATGAAAAATACAGTTGCTGTCAGGTTTGGCATTAATAAATGGCAGAATGTCATATTTTGGCCGATTTTATGTTGTATTATAGCGTAGTAAATACTGACTAACTATGAAACTTGAGGAAAACTGGTTGACCGAGGGTCTCATCGATTTTGAGTACAAGAAGTATGTTTTACTAGCCTATTTGAAAAGGGTAAAAGAGTCATTTCATAAAGTGGAACTGTATCCCTTCCTATCTGAGATGGTTTACCACTATCGCAACTTGCAGGCCATTCAAGCAAACAAATCCATGATATATGATGCTTTTCCTAAGGAATTATCATCAGACGATCTGAAGAACCTTGAATTGAATTACCGGACAATCATGGAAGATGATGCAATCATGAGGGAGATCGAGTCCATTATCGAATTTGCATTGCCTCAGTTAAAGACCCACCTCGAAGAAGGTTCTGTTATTTACGAGTTCGTCGAGTCGAAATGCGAGATTGAGCCTATTGGACTAACATCTTTATCCGTAAACGAGGGATATGTTTTTATCACACAACCACCAGAGACAGAGACAAAAATTTACAGATACCATACCACTTTATTTGGCAATAGTACGGATCAATTTCGAGCTGTTAACTTGAATTATGTATTCAAAGAAAAGCGAAGCCTCAGCAACAGTTACGAGAAAATAAAATTGAAATTGATCAGGCAATTTCAGGATTTACCCAATCCGGCAACCTTTCTCATTCTGTCAAAGCTAAAGTTTCCATTTACTCCTACGTTGATGCCGGTGGCCAAACGATTGCTGGTTAAGCAAGTTTCGAAAGCAGCATAAAAGAAAAGCCTCCATTTGGAGGCTTTTCTTCTAGCTTACTATAGCTTATTTGGTGCTGTCGCTTGATTCTGTAGGTGTAATCCTGTTCAAATCCAAACCAGGGGCTGTTTGCTGTTCTTTGGCTCTTTCTATTAGGTCATCAGTTTGGGTGTAAGAAGGATTAGTGAAATTGGTAGCTAGCGTAAATACCATAATGGCAATGGCAAATCCCCAGGTGAGGCGTTCTAATAAATCACCTGTTTTCTTTACTCCGATTAAATTGCTGGCACCTGATCCTCCAAACTGGCTGGATAGTCCTCCTCCTTTTGAATTTTGGGCCAAAATTACCAATACAAGCAATACGGCAGAAACTAATACTAGGCTGATAAATAATGTATACATGATCTAACTCGTCAATTCTTCGATTTGAGCCGCAAAGTAAGCCTTTTTTTGTGGAAACTTCCAAATCAACTTTTTGAGCATTTCTACCGCCTTCTCTTTTTTGCCTTGCTTGATCAGAATTTCAACAAGCGTTTCTGACACAATGTTATCAGTGTAGGAACTGTTGCCTGCGGAGAGATCGGTTGTGTCGGAACTGGAACCTGTACCCTTGTTTTTTCCAATATTAGGTTCAGACTTGATGAATTGGTTAATGATATCCAGTTGCTCCTTTTGTTTAGGATCGCTGGGTTTTATTTTCTTCTTCGTGCTCTTGATCTCTGCAATGATCCCCTCTGGTTTCTCCTTTATTTTTCTTTTTGCTGCAGGCTTATCTTTTTCTTTTACAACAGCGGATGGTTCCCCCTCTTGTTTGGGTATTGGTGTACGATCAAATTGGGCCATGGCCACTTCAAAGTCATGCTTTAACTTCTTCAATTTGTCCAGATCATGAAACAGCTCGTTGATAAGCTCATCACCTTTCAATTTTGATCCTTCAAACTCGGGGAGGGGCTCAACTTTTTTTGATTTTTGATCTACTAACTGTGCCGGTGGAGTAGTTGTTGGTTTTGCAAGTTCTTTTCTTTTGTCCTCTGCAACTGATTCGACTTCTTTTGTGGGGGCATCTTCATTAGGAGTTGGGCGCGCATTTTCGGGCATTAAATCTGTTTTCCGAGGCGCCTCCACCTTTTCTTTTTTTACTTCTGGTTGAATTTTCCTTGCACCGGGAATGGCTGTCACAATAGCTTTTAGTAGTCCCCTGTCAGTGGCATAAACCGCAGCTTTGCTGAGTAAAGCTTGCTTATCGGGGAACTGATTTAGCTGAGCTCCTCGTGCGACCAGATTGTGAATGGCCTGTGAGTATGGGAACTCATCTTGAAGTTCCACTAATTCTATTGTTTCCTCTTCTGTCAGAGAAGCGCTATTGGAGAGTAGAAATAAGAATTTGTCTTTATCCAAAACTATTGCAAAGGGGTGAAGGTAAAAATAATGCTATTTATGACCTCAAGCAATAGTTTAGGGGTGCTTCTACCAGTTGGCAACTGTAGCGTTGAAAATATCCAACAATATCTGATCAAATATCTTTTTCTCCAGTTGCTCCTGTACGCTGGTCAGGTCCTGTGCATTATCAAAATCAGCATAAAATGAGAACGTTCTATCCTTAAAGCTGTTTTTAGGAATCAGGTTGTCCTCATAACTGGCTTTTACCGCAATGGTGAGGCGAGTCAGGGCTGCCGCATCTGCGACTTGATTACTACCTGCGGAAACGGGAGCCATTGGGCGCAAAGCATATTCAATAATAGCGCCTTCTATTCTAAGTTCTCCGCCATCCTGCACCACGCTCAAACTTGAATTTCTCTGATAGTAGTCTTTTAATTCATTGGTAAAATTCTGGGCCAAGTTGGCCGGGGCAAGGTCTGTATTGTTATAAAATTCTGCTACCTGAATAGTTTCGGCCGCTGTGGATGCTCCGGTAAAGGAGTAAACACCACATGCGCTGCTGAGGAAAATTAAAATGAGTGCAGTAAAAATGGAAAGGAGTTGCCTACTCTTCAAGCTCGTATTGTTTAATTTTCCGATATAAAGTGCGCTCGGATATCCCCAAATCCTGTGCCGCATATTTACGTTTGTTGTTGTTTTTCCTCAGGGCCTTCACAATCAGTTCTTTTTCTTTTTTCTCAATTGACAGCGAGTCATCTTCCGTTACGTGGCTGATGTCTTGAAATTCCTCTTCTTCTGTATTTTTATTATTGGGTTTCAGCACCCTTACAGATTCCAAGGTTGGCTTAATCTCGTCTTCAATACCTTCAAAAAGATGAGCATTGTCTTTTACAATTTGAGCCGCTTCACCAGGGTTAGTCACATTTTCAAGCACAATCTTCTTGAGCTCATTTACATCTTTCCGCATTTCAAACAGAACCTTGTACAAGATGTCTCGCTCTGAGATGCTTTCGGATGATTCTGTTTTATAAAGTGCTGGCAGTAAAGAATCCTTAGGCAAGTAATGTTGAAGTTGATCATAGTCAATCTCTTTAACATCAGGGGACAAAACAGATATTTGTTCTACCAGATTTTTGAGTTGTCGGATATTGCCTGGGAATCGGTACTTCAGGAGCAGGGCTTTTGCATCTTCAGTAAGCACGATTGGCTTCACCCTATACTTCTCGGCAAAATCTGAAGCGAATTTCCTAAACAGGAGTTCAATGTCATCACCACGTTCACGAAGCGGAGGCACGTAAATAGGAACCGTGCTTAACCGATAATAGAGATCTTCTCGAAATTTCCCTTCTTCCACATTCTTCATCAAGTTCACGTTGGTGGCAGCCACTACGCGCACATCTGTTTTCTGGACTTTGGAAGATCCCACCTTAATGAACTCACCATTTTCGAGCACTCTTAGCAGCCGTGCTTGAGTACCGAGTGGCATTTCGCCTATTTCATCCAGGAAAATGGTTCCACCATTGGTTACTTCAAAATAACCCTTTCGTGATTCGTGAGCACCAGTAAAAGATCCTTTTTCGTGACCAAATAGTTCGGAATCAATTGTGCCTTCTGGTATGGAACCACAGTTAATGGCTATAAACTGGCCGTGTTTTTTGGGACTTAAATGGTGAATAATTTT
>DATCZR010000102.1:0-2812 GCA_036525835.1 Cyclobacteriaceae bacterium | reverse complement strand
AAGTAGAGTTGTCAATTACCCTTAAACATGATGGTAATTAGATAAAAAGATGATCTTGATCATAATTATTGAAATTAGGGAACTTTTTGATCCGCCAAATTAAGGAGTTCATGCGCTCACCAAATACGGCATACTTATTGTCTTCTTTGCTAATGATTACCGCAATAGTGATATTCGAAACAATAAACCGACATTAAAATGAACAAGTTAACCTTTCTGACGATCGTCCTTCTTGCATATTCCTTTGCGTCCTTTGCCCAAAATGACCGCAGAGGTTTTCAGGGTGTCGTAACCTCTATGACAAAACAAACCATACGAGCCGATGGCAAAGAGGAGGCTTCAGTCAAAACGGATATTGAATTTACCGGAAGGACTATAAACCTCGAAGGCGAAGTATATGAAATTGTAAAGAAGACATTTGATGGTAAAAATCAAACTGTTTTTACTTGCACCAAGCGCAGAGGTACCTTTGACATTACTTATACGGCAGGTGAATCCGTAAGTGTAGTTGACACAAGCAACAAAGAAGCAGTAACCGTCTACAAATCTTTGAATGAAAAATAGCAAGCCGCTCATTTATGCCAGCACCTGGTTGATTAGCGCCACCGTAAAGATGCTGAGCAAAAACCAGCCTATAAACCCCTCTATGATACACAAGTAGCGAGCAAAACCTTTCGTAGGAATACTCCCAAACCCGAGGGTTACGAAACTGTTTATGCTTAACGTGATGGAATTTATTAAGGTTAATAGTAAAGAGCCAAACACAACCAACAAAGGAGCAACATTGGCTCTCTTCTTCCTTTGAAGAAATTGTTCATAACTAATTAGTAGTCTATTGGTGCTTTCTGTATCCCACTCCGATGGAAAGAAGAGGTAAAGCACAGCAAACATTAGAATTACAAAGAAGGACATAACTACAGCCAACGCTGGATCCGTTCCGTGGTTAGTATATATTTTCAGAAGGACATTCAATTGCCATCTCAGAAAATTTCCGAAAGTTTTATTCAATTGAAAAACGTGCTTCAGTTTTCGGCCCTGCAGCTGTTTCATCTCGCTATAACATGCATTGGCAGACTCGATGTCGCCTCGTGAAAGAAAAATGGTGTGTAATCCTTTATAAATATTAACCAGATTACTGAATCTGATTTCATCTTCAAGCTCCTCGTCTGTTTGACCCCCATACTCTGCAAATCGCAATTTATATCCCGCCAATTGTTCCCAATACAACTCATTCCAGGTTTCAGAGAAAAGGAACTTTTCAAAAGACACGTGTCCTGTAAATTCGTTATCCACCATGAAGAATCTTTCCTCTGCTTTGTTTTCAATGAAATAAACGTTTACGCCAAAATAGTTGTCTCTCAGATCGAGATTCAAATAGTTGCCTTTGTTAAAATAAACTTTACTTGTATTGTCCCCATGAAACTTATTGGATTTCAGGTATAAATCAGAGGAAGCGTTTTCGGAAATTTTGTAGTTGTTGAATTCGCCATACTCCGGAAAATCAAAATTTGAATTTTCAATCAAAATTCCGGATACATGATTGTTACCTACTATAACAGATCCATTAAAATAAGCTCCAGAAATCACGATCTCACTGTTGGCAACCACGTTGTTTTCAATAAAGCTATCCCCACCAACGATACTATCCTGCTCCAAGTACATTTCGTAGCCTACTGTGTTTCCCTTTATCCCCAATGCTGCCATATAACTACTCGTCAATTCGAGTGAATTACTGATCTTGTTGCCTTCCAGCATTAATGATTCAAATTGACAGTTACTATATCTTTGATTATCTGACGAACAATCGGTTAGCCTGAGTGTTTTGAAAATGAACTTGTCTAGCTCCAGGCTTTTTTCAAAAAAGCAATTGCTGAACGTAAGTGATTTCAGGAACTCAATACGACCTTGCTTGTTTACCCTTTCAGGGTATTTGTTCGCCAGGTAATTAAACAAGTCCTTACCAGAAAGTTTCGTGAATTGTACTTTATAATTATCAAATTCGATCTCTTCATTATTTTCAGCGTTGATCAATGCACTTTCAAAAGCATCCGATATGTCAATTGTACGAATAGGATTTTGCGCACTTGCCTGATAATCACAGAAAAATAGACCGAATAAAAAGACAAAAGATCGTAACAAAAAAAGGGAGTTTTTGCTTTCAGTATTAGCCATAGGGGTTATGAAAGGAGCTTAACGAAAATTAGTAATATGGATAACCAAAACCTAACCCTAGGGTAATGATCATCTATTGCTGATGCAGGTTATCCTTTCCGCCAAAAAAGTGAGATTGATTGTGGCTATTAGTTTGATGAAAAATCAGGTAGCTTAATGATTTTTTGAACCCTAATATTGCGATAAAAAACCTCGGCACCCTCCGATTGAAATTGAATCTTTCCTTTCGTCAAAGCAATTTCACCATCACCACTTGGTACTCTTGAATGTACAAGTTTCATGGTAAGTGTTCCGTTAACTATGTGAAGGCTTGTGCCATTGAATGTATAAAGGTCTAGTGTGTTCCACTCTCCGTTCGGTTTTTCTGCGTCAGGAAACTTCTTGCAGAACCTTCCGATCTCGTTGTTTTTGTCAAAAGTTAGAAGTTGAGCGCGTGGGTTAAATTGATAGATGCCATCTTGATTGAGGCTTGCAGGTATATCTGCCAACGCTCCTGCCACTCCCCAATAATCTCCGCAATCTCCTTCCTGAATTTGAAACTCTTGTGACTGCAGCCAAAAACCATCGCCCACACCATGCTCACCCACTCCATAGTATAAAAGGCCACTATCTCTTCTATCAGAATCTTTATTCCTGGGAA
>DATCZR010000101.1:0-17180 GCA_036525835.1 Cyclobacteriaceae bacterium | reverse complement strand
TAAAGGACTCTTGGGCAACTTCCTCAGCATCCATTTTATTCTGAGTTACTTTAAAGGCAATGGTGTAGGCATAGCTTTTGTACTCATCTACCAAATGAGCATATAGTTGCTCTTCGCCACTTATAATGCGGTCGATTATTTCGCTTTCTTCCTGAGCTGTGATCACGAGCCTTTGACGCAGTGTTCCAACCCTAAGTTACATATAATTTAGTGTTAATAATTTTAAAAGAAATTGATGCTAACCTGTAACCAGCAACAAGGTGAGTGCGTCAAATGGGCAAAAACAACGAAAATTATGGATGTTGAAATAATTGGTGTTATGATCCCTATCATATTTTTGATAGGTGCATTTATTGTAGTAGTCTACCTTCGTAAGTATCAGAATATAGAGCGTATGGCTATTATCGACAAGGGACTAGACCCAGCCTTGTTCAAAGTGGAACGATCTGCGGCTGGCACCCTTAGAGCCGCTCTCCTGTTTATAGGAGCGGGTATAGGTTTATTACTTGGTTATATGCTTGATGAAACCTTCGGAATGCACGAGGTAGCTTACTTCTCCATGTTATTCATTTTTGGTGGTTTGGGCTTGGGCTTGGCCTACATGATTGAAGAGAAGAAGAGCGAAAACAAAGGGTAATCTTAACGGCATCATAAAAATAGCCGCCTTAAGGCGGCTATTTTTTTATCCATACAACCACAGGCCAATAGTAAGCATGGCAATTGAAATGAGAATCAGAGAAAAGAGATTTAAAAGAACACCTGCGCGCATCATTTGCCTAACGGAGATAAAGCCGCTCGCAAATAGTATGGCATTGGGTGGGGTAGAGATGGGCATCATGAAAGCGCAGCTTGCCGCGAAGCTTACCGGCATAGCTAAAATGATCGGATTAATTTGAAGTCCTTCGGCAATGCCCAGCACCACAGGAATGAAAATGGTTGTGAGGGCTACATTGCTCATCAATTCTGTCAGGCCCATTGACAAACCAGAGAGCAAAACCACGAGGGTGCCAATAGATAGCTCCCCCTGTTTGGCAATCTGATCTCCCACAATCTGCACCAAGCCAGCATCTTCCATGCCCTGCGCTAATGAAAGACCACCTCCAAATAGCAGTAAAATTCCCCATGGCAGTTTCTTCATATCCTCCCAGTCCAGAATAAATTTGGATTCCTTTAGCTTGATGGGGGTAATAAACATGAAAATCCCACCAGTCATGGCAATGGTGGTGTCATCCAATAAATTAGATCCAATAAGCGAATTCAGTTTTTGCCGGAATATCCAAAAAAAGCAAGTCATGCCGAAAATGAACAATACGCGCTTTTCCTTGCTCGAAAGCGCACCAAGCACTTTCAATTTATTGCCAATCAGTTCAGCAGATCCCTCAACTGAACGAAGCCCATTTCTATAAAGAATCTGAGTAATGGTGATGTAGCATGCCGCAAGAATGGCTAACATCAGGGGAATACCTATCACCATCCAAGTGGCAAAACTCACATCCTGATCATAAAATCGTTTAATAAATCCCACTGTAACTACATTGGGAGGCGTACCAATAATGGTAGCGATGCCGCCAATGCTGGCAGCATAGGCGATGCTGAGCATCAATCCGGTTGCAAATTTGTCAAACTTGGGCTTGTCTTCGGCAGCAATCTCTCCAGCTAGCAAACTGGTGACCGAGGAGGCGATGGGCAACATCATAACAGCAGTTGCTGTGTTGCTTATCCACATGCTGATTAACGCTGTGGATATCATAAATCCCATGATGATTCCGTTGCCACTGGTACCCGTTAGTCTTATTAGGTTCAGCGCAATACGCTGATGGAGGTTATGTTTTTCTAAACCAAGTGCAATCATAAATCCACCCATAAATAGGAATATGATAGAGTCTCCATAAGGCGCAGCGGCTTCCCGGGCGTTGGCCACGCTAAATAGTGGAAACAAAATCATGGGAAGTAAGGCAGTTACTGGAATGGGTGCGGCCTCTGTCACCCACCAGGCAACCATCCAGGCGCCCATGGCCAGAACCACAGTTCCTTTATAGGAAAGCTCGGTTTGCGATAGTAAGAAATAGACTAGGGCAAACAAAGCAGGTCCAAGCAGAAGCCCTAAGGTTGAATTCTTTGATGAAGGAGCAGCCAAAATTTTATGTTGATTTTTTTTTGACAAGATAACCTAGTTCAAAAGTAAAGCAAATGCATTTTCTGTTAAATAAAAAAGGCCTGAACTATTCAGGCCTGTTGTTTGGTTTTCGTGTATTAGGTATCCTAGGTTTTTGGATTGGAAGGTTTAACAATAATAGTTCTTCCATCTAATTCCGTTTCATTCAAAGCAGTAATGGCTTTATTTCCTTCTTCTTCATTTGGCATTTCTACAAATCCATACCCTTTAGATCTTCCTGTGTCCCGATCGGTAATTATTTTAGCAGAAGTCACTTCGCCAAACTGAGCAAAAGCTTTTTCTAATTCTTCATGTCCGGTTTTGAAATTGAGTCTCGCAACAAAAATGTTCATGTCATCAAATAAGTTAGTATTGTGTTATCATCGAAAAAAGGTATTTCTTTAGCAACCATCCACCTCAATGAGATACAAAATAAAAATTTATCTAGAAAAATTCAAAGATAGCTTTTGGGTAACTTAGCCCATTATCAATTCTCTGGCATTTTCTTTGGCAAGCGTAGAGGGTTTCTCACCTCCAATCATTTTAGCGATCTGCTCAATCCTTTCTTCGTTGTCCAGCTGTCTTATTTGACTGATGGTTTTTTTGGAGTTGGAGTCCTTAAAGGCATAAAAATGAGTATCTGCTTTTGCGGCAATCTGCGGCAGATGACTTATGGCGAGCAATTGATGCTTGGCGGCCATGGTCTTCATCATTTTGCCCAACCGGATAGCAATTTCACCAGAAACTCCCGTATCGATTTCATCCAAAATTAAGGTTGGCAATGCTGTTTTTTCAGCCAATATGTATTTTATGCAGAACATAACCCTTGAAAATTCGCCACCGGAAGCAACTTGTGCCAGTGGGCGCTCGACTATCCCCTTGTTTGCGCTGAATAAAACTTCAATTGAATCAATGCCATTCTTACCAGGGGCAGTCAATTGGTGGTCAACTTTTAGTCGAGCCTCAGGAATCCCCAATTGTTTCAACAATTCAACCATGTCATTACAAAAAGATTTAAAAATCTTGATTCTTGATTGACTGAGTTTGCCGGCTTTGCTATTCAGGTCAGCGGTTATCCGAGTCAGTTCTTTACTCATTCGCTCAACTTCAGCATCAAGGTTATTTGTTTTGTCTGCTTTTAGCTGCAGTTCGTTTTGCAACTGGAGCAGTTCTGCTTCTGACCCACACCGATGCTTTTGTTGCAATTGATAAATCAAACTGAGACGATCTTGTACTTCCTTTATTTTTGCCGGGTCAAATTCAATGTCATTCTCTGATTGCTCTAACTCGGCTATAATATCTCGTAACTCAATTCGGACACTTTCAAATCGTTCGGCAAGCGCTTTGTATTTGTCTGAATAGGTACTCAACGAGTTAAAAACGGTTCTCGACTCACCCATTATGTTACTGACTGAGATTTCTCCCTGATCAAGTTGGGCTAGTAGACTATTAAATTTGCTCTTAATATCTTCCGCGTGTTCCATAATTTTTAGGGAAGATTCTAATTTATCCTGTTCGCCAACTTCTAAGTGGGCACTGGTGAGTTCATTAAGTTGAAAAGCAACAAAATCTGCCTCTTGTTTCAGTTGTATTGCTTCGGCCAGCAAGGTGTCATAGGCGCTTTTGGTGGCCACATAGTTTTGCCAAACCAGCTTGTATTCAGATTTGATTGTGAAGTTGGAGGCATAGGCATCAATTACTTCCAGTTGAAACGTTCGATTTCCTAAATCTAAAGTTTCATGCTGGGAATGAATGTCCATTAATCGAACTCCGATTTTTTTCATTACATCCAGGGTGACTGGGGTATCATTAATGAAAGCGCGACTTTTGCCTCCTGGACTTATCTCTCTTCTCAGAACGGTCTGGTCATTATAGTCCAGGTTTTCGCTTTCAAAAATAGATTGAAGGGAGTAGGCACCTATGTTGAATATGCCTTCCGTTATGCATTTTTCACTTTCGTTCCAAAGTACCTTTGTATCAGCCCGGTTCCCTAAAAGCAAACCCAGTGCACCCAACATAATCGATTTTCCAGCCCCAGTCTCACCGGTGATTACATTCAAATGACCGGAAAGATCCATTTCCAGGCGATCAATTAATGCATAGTTTTTTATGGTCAGGTGGGTAAGCATGATTCTGGCTTTCTCTCCCCAAATTGGGTCTTCTACAATATTAATTTATTTACTCAAGAATTGGCAGCACCTAATTGTCCCAGATCAGTTAGAAATGATTTTTTGATAGATATTTCTTTTTGGATCTATTGTGTTCAGGATGTCAAAAGCCTCTCTGCGCACTGAAATGTTACCGTCTGAAAAAATATTCACGATTTCTGTTGCCTTGGTGTCAAAAAAGGAAATGACGATAATGGAATTTGGATATATGCTCCAAACGTTCTTGACATTTTTAATGACGTCCAATACAATCTTTCTACTTTCATCAGGGGTTTTGTCAAAGGTATCCAAGGCTTGCCGGTGGTAGCGATAGGTGTTTTTCCTTAATTCAGTCATCTGGGGGTTATTCAGATTCTCGATTAAGGCATACCTGTTTCGGTTGCTTCCAAGTGCCTGCCAGCCGGGGCGGTTGGAAGATTGTGCATTGTTGACCACAGTAAGTGCTTTTTGAAAATGGGTAGTTCCGCCTAACTCACTAAAGGAATCATAGTCCATGCCTAAAACGATGTAAGCATAAAAGGCAAGCATGGATGTGAGATTACTTATGTAGCTATTGTCGTTGTATTCGAGGGGCAGCGATTCAATATATTCAAACTCCCATTCCCTGTCAGCAAAGTTTAACAAGACGGTTTCATAGTTGGTGTTGTAGATTGGACGTGCCGAGGTGATCACTGCGTTGGCCGTGAAATTGCCAATAGATGGCATTTTGGTGATGTTGAGGAACAATGTGCCCCCGATCTTCTCGTAATTTTTGTAAGTATCATTACTCCACTTTCGGGTATTGAGAAAATTAGCAAATGCCCTTTCCATATCCCTGAATACGGCACGGTCGGTAGTTTGAATTTGGTCAGCATTGACTATCACTTTAAAATTCAATTCCTGAGAAAATGAAACTAGTGACAGGCTGAATAAAAGAAGAGTAATATAGTTACGCATACAGTTCGACTATGGCATTAACGATATCCTGAGCAACTTCTTTCTTATTCTTTAAAGAAAATTCGGTGATGTCTCCTTTTCGGTCAATAAGGCTTATTCTATTGGTGTTGTGCCCAAATCCGGCACCCTCATCGTTTAGTGAATTTAATACGATCAGGTCAAAGTTTTTGTCTGAAATCTTTTTCCTGGCATTAGTTACTTCGTTTTCAGTTTCTAAAGCAAACCCAACAATCAGCTGACTATTTGTTTTCTTTTCTCCCAACTCAGCAGCAATGTCGTGGGTTTTCACTAATTGGATGGATAGGTCCTGTTCTGATTTCTTGATTTTTTGATTGGCGATCTGAGCAGGTCTGTAATCGGCAACAGCTGCAGAAAGCACCGCTATGTCAACAGCTGGGAAGGACGCCATGCATGCCTTATACATATCGGCTGCCGATGTTACCTGCTTTATCTCAATTAGTGGATGCTCAAGACTAAGGTGGGTAGGTCCGCTTACCAGTGTTACATGAGCTCCTCTTTCGGCCAGCACTGAAGCAATGGCGTAACCCATTTTCCCACTGGAGTTGTTGCCAATAAAACGAACAGGATCAAGTGCTTCGTGCGTTGGTCCTGCCGTAACTAATGCTTTTTTCCCGCTAAGTTTTTTTTTTTCGCTAAAGAAGCGTTGAAGGTGGCTGAGGATTTCTTCTGGCTCTGACATCCTTCCGGTTCCGATCAGACCACTTGCCAGCTCACCATGTGCTGGTTCAATCAGGTGATTGCCAAAACTTCTCAGTTTCTCTAAGCTGCTTGTGGTTGCAGGATGCTTCCACATGTCCAGGTCCATTGAAGGAGCCACAAAAACAGGACAGCGTGCAGAAAGGTAAACGGCAAGTAAGAGATTATCACATTGGCCGTGTGCCAATTTAGAAATGGTATTGGCACTAGCAGGGGCAATTACCATGGCATCGGCCCATAGTCCTAGATTCACATGATTGTTCCACTCTCCGGCTTCATTCTTCACAAAGCTGGAAAGAACAGGATGCTTGGAAAGGGTGGATAGGGTAAGGGGTGTAATGAAATCTTTGGCGGAATCAGTCATTACCACCTTAACTTCAGCTCCTTCTTTCACCAATAGTCTGGTCAGCACAGCTGATTTATAAGCTGCAATACTACCAGTGATGCCCAGAATGATCTTCCTTCCTTTCAAAGTTTGGTTGTTATTCCGGAAGCGCTTCTGTTTCGCTTCTCATGCGATAAGACAGCTTACCTTCCAAAAACTCTTCTGTAGCTGTGGTAGTTGGCTTAGGCATGCGCTCATAGAACTTCGAAATCTCAATTTGCTCGCGGTTTTCAAAAACCTCTTCCAGATTGTCAACAGTTGTGGCAAACTCTGCAAGTTTAGCATTAAGCTCTTCCTTGATGTTTACAGCAATTTGTCTGGCGCGGCTAGAGATGATGACTACTGAATCATAGATATTACCTGTAGGTTCAATGATTTTGTCGAGGTCGCGTGTGGTGATAGATGGTTGTATGGCCATGGTTTTATGAATTATCAGTTGTATTATTTACTTTGGTTAAACTTTCTACGTAATATTTTTCAGCTTCCTTCAGGTAGGTGCTGTTGGGGTAACTATCTACAAGTTGCGTATAATATTCGATCACGGTATGATATCGTTCCTCTTGCAAACTTGCTAGACTTTGGCTTGCCAGCTTAAATTGTGCCTCTACCTTTAAAAATGCCATCTCTTCATTGAATTTTGAGTCCGGAAAATCTTCCCTGAAGGAATCAAATGCTATAATAGAGGCTTTATATCTTCTTAGTTTCAAATACAATTTCGCGTTTTCGTAACTCTTACGTTCCAGCTTTAGTTGACTTTCAAGGATTACATTGGTAGCCTTTTCAGCAAACTCGCTATTAGGATATTGGTTTAAGAATGTCTGCATGGCGCTCATTGCTTCAATACCACTCGTCTGGTCCAGGTTAAAGTCGGGAGAAGCGGCATACAGTGAATACGCATACATAAAATGAGCTTCCTCTGCCTGCGAGCTGCGTCCGTAAGTCTCATAAAATGACTTAAACTGAGCTGAAGCCAACAGATAAGTTCTTTCATTGTACTGACAATAAGCCAGCAAGAATTCTACTTTTTCGCCTTCAGGCAAACCTCTTACAATAGGACGTATTTGCTCAAACAGCAAGGCTGAATGATAATAGTCCTTATCGTCATAGTAATTAAGGCCAGCCTCGTACTTTACTCTCCAATCTTCACTTTTCTCTATTTTTCTGTATTTGCTGCAAGAGGCTAAAAAGCCCACAAAACCAGCCAGAAATGTAAGAAATAACAATTTTCGAACCCGCATAAGCCTGCAAATATACTACACTGACAGGAAATCACAATCTGGATATTTGCTCCCCAGAATACCCTGTAGCTCAGACGGAAATCTACTTCCTTACAATCAGTTTTCTGGTCAATACACCATCGTTGTCGAGGTACAACGTATAGAAGTAAACGCCAGGGGCAAGATCTTGCGTGTATATTTTCACTTTCGTTTCGTAAGTCGGAAGCTCATAATCGCCCATCGGCATGCCCAATATGTTGTGGATTACCACACTGGCTTTAATGTTCTCCGTGATGATTTTATACTCAATAAAGGCATAATCAGACACTGGATTGGGGTATACGTCATGGATGGTGATGTCCTTAGACTGGAAGACCATTGACCTTTCCTTTTTCTCCTCAACATTCACCGTTACTGCGTGTTCAATGGCGCTGGATAGCTTTCCGCGTTCGAAAACCTCAAATTTCAGGTTGTTTTGACCTGTTACCAGCCCGGTTTCAAGGGTATAGAAAAGATCATTTAGTGTCTGTCCTGGCTCAATTCGCTTTGAGAATTCATCCATGCCTGACTGCAGGCAGTTGTCATCAAGACAAAAGTACCCTTTTTGGGTTCCACCCAAATCCCCGCCAACCTTTCGAATGATATAAAATTGAGGCTTATCAGTCGTGTTTTTTATTCTAAGTGGAATTTTCAGCACCTCACTTAGATGCACTTGATATGAGGTTTCCTGCTTGTTGACCAATTCAGGTATTTGTGCGAATACGTTAATGCCGCACAGGATCAATAGCACTATAGTTAACCTGAATCTCATAAGGAAACACTGATTCAAGTGATAATATAATGGAAATGAGGGTTTTGTCCTAAAAAAAATAAAAAAAACTGACGCGTGGAGGCAATTTATCCCCCAAGATGTACGTTAAGGGTCGCTTCGGGATTTCACGACATCTTTTTTCTCAGGTTTTTCCTTTTCCCGCCATACAAATCCCTGCAGCTTTTTATCTGTCTCTTTAAGCTCCTTTGGTGGGATAAAAGAGGCATCTGGCATGATGTAAAAACTGATGTTGTTCACTTTTCCATCCTTAAAATTGATTTTCATGTTACTGCAAATGATTTTATTCAGGCCCATCAGGAATGCGGATGGTTTTTGATTATTTACACTATCTTTTTTTACCTCTTGCAAGGCATAATACAGGCTTTCCCCGTTTCCTTCCACATCCACATGGTTGATTTGCTTGTCTTTGAAAATGGCCGTCATAGTTCGGCCTTTTATTTGATTGAAATGGGATAGCGAATCCTGAGAGACCACAAAGGAATTGGTGATCAAGAAGATTCTATCAATTGTTCGGTTCGAGATTAACATCCGGATGGAGTCTGCTGTCATTTGATTTTCATCGGTCCACAGTACAGGATCGTTGAAAAAATAGAGGGTCGAGTCAAAAGCCTGATAGACAAGGGAATCGGCAATACCTCTGAGATCGTTTCTAAAAATCTTCACCTGGTTGTAAGCTAATAGTTTCTTTTTGGCTGGGTCTGAACTTTCAATAGAGACCAGTGTATCTGCGGACAGGAATAGGGTATCATCCTGATCAGAAATCTTAGCCAGGTAGGCATTGCCGTAGACTTTGGTCACTCCCTTCAATCGATCATAATCGCCATCATCTCCATAGATGATCATATTCTCTTCCTTAGAAGTCATCACTACGTTGCCCTTGGCTTTATAAAACTTCTTCAGGTCATTTAGAAAATACTGGTCACCCTTCAGTTTGTAGGTTGGTGTTTCAATCTCTCCCTGACTGAGAGAAGATAGTTTTTTGTTGGTATCATAAAACCCATTCTCATAAATAGCAGTCCCGCCTTCTTTGTCTTTAATGGTGGTGAAATCGCGAAACAAAATGACCTTTGATTTGGAATTATATTGAAGGGTATCCGATGTCATGGTATAGTCTTCATTTACCCCCACAACATTTTTCTTAAATGAGGCCAGATTGGTATTGATATCGTAGTAGCCCTTGATGCTGGTGAGCACATTGGTAGAGTCTACCAATTTTCCACCATTGAAAAACCTGGCTTCATTCTTATTTCTGTCGTAATCCAAAAAGTCAGTATATAGGGTGGCCAAGCCGAGCTTTTTAAAAACCACATTTTTTCGCAGGTGGGCAATTTTTTTGTTGCCATCGTAGGACAAACCGAATGAAGTGACATCAACAGAGTCGCCTTCTGTAATGTGGATGTTTCCAAAAGCATCAATTCGATTGTCAGCCTTGAAAAAGTGTGCAGAGTCACAATAGATAGTCGTCTTGTTTTGAACAAACACCACATCCCCAATCAGGCGATCGTATCTTTGCCCATCTTTAACGCTTCCGTATAAATTGTCAGCTTTTTTCAATTTTACCCTTCGTTGGGCCACAGCTACGGTGGAGATCGCAAGAATGAAGAGTATGGCAGCTATTATTTTAAACCTCATGATTTCGTGGTGTTGCAAAAATAGAGAAAAGTTATCTTTGTGCCGTGCTGAAAAGATTTACCAACGAAATCACTGCTTATCAACTTTGCAATCGAGAAGATAGAATATTGCTCGCTGTAAGTGGAGGTATTGACTCCATGGTAATGGCTCATTTGTTTCATCAGGCCGGATACACTTTCGGTGTTGCTCATTGTAATTTTCAGCTGAGAGGAAAAGAATCTCAGTTGGATGAAGCTTTCGTTGAAACCTGGTGCAGCCAACTCAACATTCCTTTTCATGTTAAGGTGTTTAATACCAATAATTATGCCGCGGAAAATGGACTGTCTGTTCAGATGGCTGCTCGTGAGTTGAGGTATATATGGTTCAAGGAAATAATGGATGAGCATGGTTATACGCTTTTGGCTACCGCACATCATTTAAATGATAATTTCGAAACAATGATCCTGAACCTTGTCCGGGGAACAGGACTGAGCGGTCTGAGAGGGATTCAATACAAGTCAAATAATATCATCAGGCCATTGATCAGCTTTGCTAAGAGTGAACTGATCGGTTATGCCAGTGAAAATAACATTAGCTGGCGTGAAGATGTCTCTAATGACTCATCAGACTATGGCCGAAACTATATTCGCCATGAGGTAGTACCTAAACTGCTGGTGTTAAATCCGGCGCTAGAAAAGGGTATATCCAAAACGCATCAAAGATTGTTAGCCGCGGAGTCGCTTTCACAATTGGGACTAGAAGATTTGAGACAGGAGTTTGTAGTAGTTGAAAAGAATAGAATAAAAATTGATAAGGCTTTTTTAATGGTGACGCCATATCCGGTAGGCGTTGCCTGGGAATTGATTAAGCAATATGGCTTTAACTATTCGCAATGTGAAGACATGGTTAAGGTCTCATTAGATATTTCCGGAAAGCAGTTTTTGTCCCCAAGTCACCAACTGGTTGTGGATAGAGATGCTTGGCTTATCGAGCCTCATCTGAACCCATTATCTCAGGTGATCATCAACCATGGAGAGGCAGCAGCAACCTTTGGGGCTTTGGAGATGACCATTGAAAAGGGAATGTATTCTACGCTATCGGTCGATCCTATGGTGGCCATGTTTGATGCTGATAAGGTTCAATTTCCATTGATTTGGAGAGCCTGGGAAAAGGGTGACAACTTTACACCCCTCGGGATGAAAAGTAAAAAGAAGTTGAGTGACTTTTTTATTGATATCAAACTTTCCCGGCTAGACAAACAGGATGTAACTGTTTTAGAATCTGATGGAGAGATCATTTGGATCGTGGGTTATAGAATCGATAATAGATTTAAGGTAAGCGATCAGAAAAAGCAAATAATTAAGCTTACTGTACAATCACATTTATGACCAATATCCTTTTTCTTTGGGGTACCGATTGATAAATTGCCGACCGTTTACGAATTAGCCTTAAATTTATTACTATGAAAATCACTGTTGTTGGAGCTGGAAATGTAGGTGCAACTTGTGCCGATGTGTTGGCCTATCGGGAGATAGCCAATGAAATTGTATTGGTTGATATTAAAGAGGGGCTGGCAGAAGGCAAGGCTTTAGATATTTGGCAGAAAGCTCCTATAAATCAATATGACAGCAAAACCATTGGGTCCACAAATGATTATACGAAATCAGCCGGTTCGGATGTAGTGGTTATTACATCAGGTCTTCCCCGCAAGCCGGGAATGAGTCGCGATGACTTAATTGGAACCAATGCAGGCATAGTAAAGACGGTTACAGAGAACGTGGTAAAACACTCACCTGAGGCCATCATTATTGTCGTATCCAATCCATTGGATGTCATGACCTATCAGGCTCACCTCACCTCCAAGCTGCCTAGAACAAGAGTTATGGGAATGGCTGGAATTTTGGATACGGCCAGGTACCGTGCATTTTTGGCTGAGGCTTTGAACGTCTCGCCAAAGGATATTCAAGCAGTACTGATGGGCGGCCATGGCGATACCATGGTGCCGCTGCCAAGATACACTACCGTGAGTGGAATACCTGTAACGGAACTTATCGCACAAGACAAACTGAATGCCATCATAGAGCGTACAAAAGTAGGCGGAGGCGAATTGGTGAAATTGATGGGTACTTCTGCCTGGTATGCTCCGGGCTCGGCTGCAGCGCAAATGGCGGAATCAATTGTTAGAGATCAAAGGAGAGTTTTTCCAGTTTGTATTCAATTGGATGGCGAGTATGGCATTAAGGATTGCTATTTGGGTGTTCCTGTCGTTTTGGGAAAGAACGGAGTGGAAAAAGTGATCGAGTTGGATTTGAATACCGAAGAAAAGTCATTACTGGAAAGAAGTAGAGTGCACGTCAGAGAAGTGATGGAGGTGTTAGATAAATTGGGATAGAAATAGATAATTAGATTTTTTTGAAAGCCTCCATTTAAGGGGACTTTTAAATTTACTTCCCTTTTCTTCCGATAAAAATAACTTCATTAGGCTGAACGCCAAATCGAATTGCCTGCTCTTCACTGAGTGATTTCCCGAAAGTATTCTCTTCTGCGATTAAACCTGAATGCTCAATTCTCTTACCATAGTCTCTGCCGTATTTCCGAACGTGATCACTTTGACCGAATATTTTTTCTCTTTCCCTGGGATCTTTGATGGAGTTGTCTTCAAAGGTTGTATCAGGCACTGGTGAAAAAAAAGGAATCTGCATCAGGGCATACCCTCCGGGCTTTAGAACTCTATTGATTTCCATCATGGCTTTGATGTCATCGTTCACGTGTTCCAGCACATGATTGCAAAGGATCACATCAAATGAATTTTCCGGAAATGGAATTTCATGAATGTCCATTTTTACTTTGGCTAAAGGTGATTCTAGGTCGGCCGTGAAATAGTTTTCTTTATGAATCAATTCAAATCTTTTCAAGAAACAAGCCTCGGGTGCGATGTGTAGCACATGCTGGGGATAATTAAAAAAATTGGTATCTGCCTGGAGATATAACCAGATTAATCGATGTCTTTCCAAGGAAAGACAATGTGGGCAAAGTGCGTTTGGCCTGGGATTAATTCTGCCGTAGGGCAAAAAGGTTTTGTAGCTGTGATTGCAAATCGGACAACTCACTTGATCGCCATGATAAAATAATCCAACCACTTTCAGTCCAACACCACTGAATTGCTGAAGGTATTTCCTGGGAATAAATCGAATGAGAAGGGAGATTATCTTTTTCACAAAAAACGCACTGAAGTGCTGCTAGATTCCAGTGTAATTAAAAGGTGTAATTTCCTTTAGTTGCTTTTTTATGGCATCAGAGATATTCAATGCATCAACAAAGGTGTGGATGCTTTCTTTGGTGATCTTACTGTTCTTCCGAGTTAACTCCTTTAGCGCTTCATAAGGATTGGGGTGTCCTTCCTTGCGAAGGATGGTTTGAATCGCCTCAGCCACTACCGCCCAATTTTCCTCCAAATCATTCTTGATGGCAGCTTGATTCAATTCTAATTTGTTCATGCCACGCTCTAAAGAATGCATGGCCAAATAGGAATGAGCCATGGGTACACCGATATTTCTTATTACGGTGGAATCTGTTAAGTCGCGTTGGAGCCTTGAAATGGGAAGTTTGGCAGACAAGTGCTCAAACAAAGCGTTAGCTAATCCAAGATTGCCTTCTGCATTCTCAAAATCTATCGGATTGACCTTGTGGGGCATAGCCGAAGATCCTATTTCACCAGCCTTTATTTTTTGTTTGAAATAATTCATAGCGACATATTGCCACATGTCACGACAGTAATCAATGAGAATAGTATTTAAACGCTTGATGTTATCAAATTGAGCTGCCAGGTTATCATAATGCTCAATCTGTGTGGTTGGGTGGCTTCTTTGTAAACCTAAATAGCTCGCTACAAAATCATTGCCGAACGCATTCCAATCTACTTTTGGATAGGCAACGTGGTGAGCGTTGAAGTTACCCGTTGCGCCTCCAAACTTGGCGCTGTTCGGAATTTGGTAGAATAAAATCAATTGGTTTCTTAAACGAACGGCAAACACCTCAATTTCTTTTCCCAGGCGAGTTGGAGATGCAGGTTGGCCGTGGGTTCTAGCCAACATAGAAATATTCTTCCATTGGGCGGCCTGAGCATCCAGTAGATTTATGATGCTGTTTACTTTGGGTAAAAATTCTTTTTGAATAAACTCCTTAAGCAAGAGTGGTGTCGCTGTATTATTAATGTCTTGTGAAGTAAGCCCGAAGTGGACAAATTCCTTAAAAGCAGATAATTCAAGTTTATCTAATTCATTTTTAATGAAATACTCGACCGCCTTTACATCATGATTGGTAGTCTTTTCAATTTCCTTGATCTCAGTGGCATTCTCATCATTAAAATTCCTGTATATGGATCTGAGCGATTCAAATTTATTTTTAGGCACTGCGCTCAATTCCGGTATCGGTAGCTCGCAAAGGGCAATGAAATACTCAATCTCGACAAGTACTCTGTACTTCATCAAAGCGAACTCAGAAAAGTATTGATTCAGGGGAGCGGTGGTGCCAGCATATCTGCCATCAATAGGTGATATGGCTTTAAGTGAGTTAATGGACATGCGTGTAACGTAAGCGCCAAAATTACGAATTTTGGGCTGATTAACATACCACACCAGTGGAATGACTTCACCTTAAAATGCCTAAACAAACAGCTGGTGATTCTGTTTGATGTATAAAATGGCCATGATTGCGGATGAATGGCTTGTATGAATTACTTTTGCAGCTACCAATTTTATTGTTAATAGTTAGATCGAAATGGCATTTGGATTATTCAAGAAAAGCGAAAAGAAGAAGGAGTCCTCAGGAGGTTCTCATTATTATAATTTGACAATTAAGAATATAATTCAAGAGACCAAGGATGCCATAACCATCGTATTTCATCATCCTAAAGATGGAAATATCAATTACAGGTCAGGTCAGTTTCTTACCTTAATTGTTCCTATTAAAGGCAAAGAGGTTCGTAGGGCTTATTCTTTATGCTCTTCTCCTTTTGTTGATTCAGATTTGGCAGTAACCATAAAGCGTGTTGAAAATGGCTTGATGTCAAATCACCTTCCGGATCATCTGAAAGAAGGCGATACGATTAAGGTGATGGAGCCAATGGGTCATTTCGTTACAGAGTACGACTCCCAGAGAAAAAGACACCTTATTTTATTTGCAGGTGGGTCCGGTATCACTCCAATAATGTCCATTATTAAAAGCATTATTAATCAGGAGCCAGAAAGTATTGTATCCTTGATTTATTGCAATCGGGATATTGATAGTATCATTTTCAGAGATGAGCTGGAAAAGCTGCAGACCACATTTGAGGGGAGGCTGCATGTCATCCATGTATTGGACAATGCGCCAATGAATTGGCAAGGCTATTCCGGCTTGTTAAATAACGAAATGCTTTCGAGATTAGTAGAGCGTATACCAGATTGGGGAATTGACAAGACAACATACCTCATGTGTGGGCCGGAGGGGATGATGAAGAATGTAGATACGTTACTGGCGGAGAGGAACATTCCAAAAGAAAAAATATTTAAGGAAAGTTTTGTCCAGGGAACCATCGACAAAGAAACTAAAAAGGAGCCAGTTGCCGATACTGCTGAAAAGAAGGCAAGGGAAGTTACCATCAGGTATGATGGTGAGGAGTACAAAATAATGGTGGAGCCAGATCGTGCCATTTTAGAAACGGCTCTGGATCAAGGCATAGATCTGCCTTACTCCTGCCAAAGCGGACTTTGTACCGCTTGTCGCGGAAAAGCATTATCTGGCAAAGTGAAATTAGATGAGGAGGAAGGATTATCTCAGTCAGAAAGGGATGAAGGCTACGTACTCACCTGCGTGGGGCATCCGATGACTGATGATGTAGTGATTGAAATCGGTTAGTTGTTGATCCAATTTACTGTCTGAGTGTAGATTGTTGATGGTTCGGTTACAATCTCATCTGGTTGTATGGCGCCTTGCTTGTTCACTTGGTTTCTATCAATGAGAAAGGAGGTAGTCAAATAAAGAACAGCCCCGTCTGACATATTAAATGACTGATTACCACTTGCTTTACCACAAGTTGCGGATCCGAATGTCCGTGTATTCAACCGACCAGAAAAGGCAACCATAACAACTTCCGCAGCATTTGTAGTTGCCTTATCCACGAGTACCGCGATTTTAGTATTTTCAAGTAAGACTGATGAATAGGGGTTTGAAACTGTAATAACAGGTTCATTATCATAGATAGCAGATCCAGCATTATAGCCAAACGAGGTTTGCGCACCATCGGAATCGACAAAATAACCAGCAGTTCCGTTTCCTAAAAGTGGACCAATGCCAGTAATCATTGGCCACATGTTTCCTCCTGTATTTTTCCGAAGATCAACTATCCATCCTTTAATAGTTTCCGTATTCTGATCTCTAATTTCGCCATGCATCCTTTCAGCAAAAACCGCTGCATTTACGCCTGTTCCATTAAAGGGCGGAATTTTGATGTACCCGATCTCAGTGGTGCCTACAATTTCTCCTGGATCAATATCGGAACACACAGTGCCATAGGATATTACTTGCCCAAACGAAGTAACGAAGAAGCTGGTTTGATCATTAAGAAGCTCAAACGCATAACTAATGGTTTCGCTGGCAGCAGCTATATTGGCAGCACTCTTTCCGTGTTGTTGTACGTTTGCCCGAAACTCAGTCCAATTGATATTTGCTTTGTCGACATAGTTTGCCTCCATGTAATCAACCAATTCATTTAAGTACACATCTACTGGTGTAACTGGAAAAATGGAGCTTTGGGTAGTGCATCCTAATTGAACCAGGAGCACAATCACAACAACTATTATCTTCTTCATTTTTTTCATATAAAACAAAACATGCAAAGCTAATATATTATTGTGCGTCATTCCATTAAGCAACCTGGGGGATTTTTTATTTTAACTTTTTACTCGGCCTTTTTAAGGATTAGCCCTTCTACATTGGCAGTTGACACTTTACCATTCGTGCCTAGCTGAAATTGAACGGTGATTTCCCCAAACCATTTCTTTTCCATAGGTCCTCGAAAAGTGTCATAATGCCAATGAGACAAGTTTGCTTTCACTTTGTCATTGATGTTTATTAGCAACTGATCATTATTGACACTTACCGTAATTTTCCCATAGAG
>DATCZR010000100.1:0-5509 GCA_036525835.1 Cyclobacteriaceae bacterium | reverse complement strand
AAGCGGGTCACAGAAGTGGAACATTTAAAATATTTAACAATGTATTTGTAGCCAGTAAAATGGCGGCTATTGAGGTTTATGGAACCTGTTCAGGAAGTAACAAGCAGACGGATATGATTTCCTGTGGGGAGGTTGAGGTTGCCTACAATACGATCCTCTTTACATGGAGCAGACTGAAAGATTTTATGGACATGGGATATGGTGTCAGAATAATGACCAAATGCAGCTATAACATTCATAATAATATTATTGGTGCCAGTATTATGGGAGGAATTGACGACAGCCGTTTCTGCAAGGATGAATATATTAAGATTGATAACAATATTATGTTCGGGAATAAAGGAGGAGATCTGTATTACACTCCTGCAAGTAACACAAAGCTTAATCTTACAGTCGATCAGTTTAGTGATCTGGAATTCAAAAGCGTTTCAGGAAATATTGGGCAGGCACCTGAAATACCTGTTAATCAGGCTTATATGAAAGGATTTTTCAGTGCAAGGTATAATGAAACTACCAGTTATGATCCCAACTCCTCACAAAACCAGTGGGCCAGAGCATTAGGTATGAACCAGCAAGGTACTATGACTTCTAAAGTAACCATGTTTATGAATAAATACCCGTGGAAAGAGACATTAAAACTTTTTGGAGCTTCTACCGTAGCAGGGGCACAGATGCCTTAATAAGTATAGGCATCAGCTCATTTTATAAAGCTTTCGTGACTTAAAATGAAGGCCAAAATTCTCTGACTGGGGAGTTTTGGCCCTCACAAATTTGGGGATTATTTTTTATACACGTTATAGAATGGTTATTTGTCCAGCGATGATCAAGAAACTTATTATTTAATTGGAACTAAATTGAAGTTACGGATAGTGTAGGTCTTAATTGGTTTGATTTGCTGTGTATGATGTGATAAATAACCATTCTATAACCTGTTATAATATTCATATCCACTTCAAGAATACCAATCAAGGTACGATAGTGGGAGGCCGGAAATCAGCGGTTTCCAGAAATTTGGCTATTTCGCCTTGGATAAAAATATCATAATAGAAGAACAGGGTGACCAGAATAAACAACGCCAAAATCAGTTGACCGTAAAGTAAAAAAAAATTCGCGATGCGAGCAGCTATTTCCGATCTCTCTGCAACTGGAGAAATTATGGACATAATTGATCTCATAAGTATTAGGTTCAGGTATCGAAACATACTAAAAATGCCCGCTCAATCCTAGTTAAAATTGGATTCTTTGGCGCGCCATAATGCAGTGCTTTACTATGCGGCAGGGGCTAACGCAGTGAAAATCATTGAAATAGGTCGATAAATTTAATCCTGCTATTTTTGTGGTGAAAGAAAGCTGAATATGGAACTTGATTTTGAAAAGCCTATCGCTGAGCTGGAAGCGAAACTGGAAGACATGAAGGAATTGGCCAAGGACAGTGACAAAGATGTTCACGCGGCCATCTCCGCTCTCGACAAAAAAATTAAGGCGCTAAAAAAAGAAACCTTTGAAAACCTTACCGGCTGGCAACGGGTTCAACTTTCCAGACATCCGGATCGACCTTATACCCTGGATTACATCTACGAGATGACCACAGATTTTGTGGAGTTGCATGGGGACCGGAGTGTGGCTGATGATAAAGCCATGGTAGGAGGATTAGGTACCATAAATGATCAAACGTTTATGATCATTGGTCAGCAGAAGGGGAGAAATACCAAGCAACGTCAATATCGAAATTTTGGAATGGCCAATCCGGAAGGGTACCGCAAAGCACTGCGATTGATGAAGATTGCGGAAAAATTTAATAAGCCTGTCCTCACACTCATTGATACACCCGGTGCCTTTCCTGGACTTGAGGCAGAAGAGCGCGGGCAGGGCGAAGCTATCGCTCGCAATCTAAAAGAAATGTTTACCCTTAAGGTGCCTATTATTTGTATTGTCATTGGGGAGGGAGCTTCAGGAGGGGCACTGGGTATTGCCATAGGAGATCGAGTGTTGATGTTGGAAAATTCCTGGTACTCCGTTATTTCACCTGAGAATTGCTCAACTATTCTGTGGAGGAGCTGGGACTATAAGGAACAAGCGGCTGAAGTGCTGAAGCTTACAGGTAAAGACATGCTTGCCAATAAACTAATTGACGGCATTATAAAAGAACCATTGGGAGGCGCACATAAAGACATCAAATGGATGTCTAACGAAGTAAAGCGTGTTGTAATGGAAAATTTCCACGAACTGAACAAAATGACGCCTCAGGAACGCTGTGCTTCCAGAATAGATAAGTTTGTGGCCATGGGCGTAGTGAAAGAATGAGTTGATCATCTCAATGCCAGATGCAAACCCAACCTTGAGTACAGAAGAACCCAATCTGCAATTTGATTTTAAATTTGGATTTTATTTTCCCTGGACGTTTCGATTTCTAGGTGCCTTATCAGCTGTTGGCGCTGTTTTTCTTTTAATCAATTTTAATTGGCTCGGACTTCCACTCCTTTTGCTCGGATTGGTCGCATTGTTTTCATATGAAGGCGTTGAGATAGACCATCTAAAAAAAACTTGCAAAGAGTATACATCCTGGCTGGTATATAAGACTGGTGAACGGGTTTCTTACAAAACCATAGAGAAAGTATATATCAATAAGAAACTGGAAACGCAACGCATGTATTCGGCTCATACGAATAAGTCAGCTTTATTTACCCGAGAGGTGTTTGATGCCTACTTAAAATTTTCTTCTGGGGAGAAAATACTTTTGCTAAGCAAAAAAAATAAACCTGATTTATTAAAACGAATTGAGCGCTTTACGAAATCCGTAGATGTTCCACTTATTATCAATACCTAGGTCATAACTGCCTATGAAATTACATGTAATTGATACTGGATTTTTTAAACTGGATGGAGGAGCCATGTTTGGCGTGGTTCCAAAATCGCTTTGGCATAGAACCAATCCGGCAGACGAAAATAATTTGATTACACTCGCTATGCGTTGTCTGCTTATTGAAGATGGGAATCAGCTCATCTTAATAGATAATGGCATCGGAACAAAGCAGGATGAAAAATTCCTTAGCCACTATTATTTGCATGGAGAGGAATCCTTAATTGGCTCGCTGAAACAAGCGGGATTTGAGCCTGCAGATTTGACTGATATGTTTCTCACTCATTTGCATTTCGATCATTGTGGAGGTGGGGTAGTGCGCAAAGGAGAAGGATTTGATTTGACATTCAGCAAAGCCAATTATTGGTCAAACCAAGAGCATTGGAATTGGGCTACTATTCCCAATGGTCGTGAGAAAGCAAGTTTTCTAAGAGAAAACATCATTCCTATCGAAGAAAGTGGACACCTGAAATTTGTGGATCCAAAAAGCAAATCTCCTTTTTTATCCATTGACATTACCTACGTGTCGGGTCATACTGATAAAATGATGATTCCTAAAATCAGGTATAAGGATAAAATAATTTGTTATATGGCTGATCTCCTTCCCACCTTTGGGCACGTCCCATTGCCCTATGTAATGGGATACGATACTCGGCCGCTGATCACCATGGAAGAGAAGAAAGTCTTTTTGAATGAAGCTGCGGATAAAGGTTATATCCTTTTTCTGGAACACGATCCAAACCATGAATGTTGCACCGTTAAGCATACTGAGAAAGGGGTAAGATTGGATGAGACATTTCCGTTGAAAGAAGTGCTATGAAGATTGGGTTAGCCTTGTCAGGAGGGGGAGCGCGTGGTGTGGCGCATGCCGGGGTACTCAAGGCCCTGGAAGAATTGGATGTTAAGATATCTTGTATATCGGGTACATCAGCGGGTTCTATTGTAGGTGCGCTGTATGCTTATGGATATAAACCTGACGATATTTTTGATATTGTCAAGGAGGTATCCATGTTTAGATCGGTACGTCCGGCCTGGGCTTGGACAGGTTTGCTGACCATGGACGGCTTGAAAGAACTCCTCTTTGCTTCAATGCCGGAAAATAGTTTTGAAGCCTTGAGGATGCCATTGAGAATTACGGCTACAGATATAAGAAAAGGTGAAGCCCATTATTTTACCGAAGGGGAACTCATTCCAGCAATCGTGTCATCTTGTTCTATTCCGGCAGTTTTTAATCCTTTCAGTTATAATGGCGGATTGTACGTAGATGGTGGGATTTGCGATAACCTGCCCAGTAAGATCATTCGGGAGGATTGCACTTTTTTAATTGGATCTCATTGTAATCCCATCAGTACCCTATTTGACCCCAAGAGCCTAAAGGTAGTGATTGAAAGAAGTTTATTGATGGCCATTTATGGTAATACCAAACAAAGCAAAACATACTGTGACCTGGTAATTGAGCCCAATCAGCTGGACAAGTTCAGCAGTTTTGAAATAGCCAAAGCCAAAGAAATTTTCGATATTGGATATGAGTACACGATTAAGAATTATAAATCGGAAGACTTCAAATTAAAAAATGGTTGATACCGCATTAAGTTTTCAAGAGCAAATAACTCAAGGGATACCGGATGAATTACCAACCCGTAAACCTTATGATGAGTCTGCCAACCATGCCCCTAAGAGAAAGGATATTTTATCCAAGGATGAAAAGAAATTAGCGATTATAAATGCCTTACGCTATTTCCCAGCCAAATTTCATGAGACGCTGGCACCTGAATTCTTTGACGAGTTGGAAAAGTTCGGAAGGATTTATATGTATCGATTTATGCCTTCCTACAAAATGATGGCAAGGCCCGTTGATGAATATCCTGCCAAATGCAGGCAGGCTGCTGCGATCATGTTAATGATTCAAAATAATTTGGATCCTGCCGTGGCGCAACATCCCCATGAATTAATAACCTACGGTGGCAATGGGGCCGTGTTTCAAAACTGGGCCCAGTATCTACTGACTATGAAATATTTGTCGCAGATGAGTGATCAGCAAACTTTGCACATGTATTCTGGTCATCCCATGGGATTGTTTCCTTCATCTCCTGATGCGCCCAGAGTGGTGATCACCAATGGCATGATGATCCCCAACTATTCTACCCAGGACGATTGGGAAAAATTCAATGCGTTGGGTGTAACGCAATACGGACAGATGACTGCAGGGTCATACATGTACATTGGCCCGCAGGGAATTGTGCATGGCACCAACATCACCATTCTCAATGCAGGCAGAAAAATTTCCAAAAAAGGAGAAGGTCTTGCTGGTAAACTCTTTGTGACTTCTGGCCTTGGCGGCATGAGTGGAGCGCAACCAAAAGCCGGTAACATTGCAGGATGTATTACGGTGGTAGCGGAAGTAAATCCCAAGGCGGCCGGCAAAAGGCATTCGCAAGGATGGGTTGACGAAATCATTGATAACCTAGAAGAGTTGTCGGTCAGGGTGAAGTTGGCTAAGCAGAATAAGGAAGTGGTCTCCATCGCGCATCAAGGTAACATCGTGGAGGTATGGGAAAAATTTGATCAAGAGAATATTTTCATTGACTTGGGTTCTGATCAAACGTCACTTCACAATCCCTGGGCCGGTGGCTATTATCCAGTGGGGCT
>DATCZR010000099.1:0-6554 GCA_036525835.1 Cyclobacteriaceae bacterium | reverse complement strand
CTTCGCGCTTCCCGTTTTGATAACCTCCTTAATGGGCTCGAAAATCGCATCTTGCCCAAAGGATCTTTGGGTAATGACGCATAGCGCAAGAATGAACACGATTCCTGCCAATTTTACGCTCCTATTCTTCATCTCAACGGTTTACTGTCCAAAATTATGCCATTAAATGACTTCCCCTAAATTAACTTTAATATTCCAGAACCATTCGATTTGCAAATCTGTATTTGTTAATGATTCCATCAAATTCCTAATCAGGGGCGTATATTTGCGCATCATTAAAAACGGTAATGAATAAAAAAGTTTTACTCATGATTCTTGATGGCTGGGGAATAGCCAAAGACAAAAAAGTGTCGGCTATTGACCATGCCAACACTCCATATATAAATTCTCTATATGAGAAATACCCGCATAGTAAGCTGGAAGCTTCAGGTTTGGCGGTGGGGCTACCACAAGGCCAAATGGGAAATTCTGAAGTAGGGCATATGAACATTGGCGCAGGGCGAGTCGTGTATCAGGATTTGGTTAGAATCAATAAAGCAGTGGATGATAAATCGCTCGATAAGAACCCAGTGTTGCAGGAGGCGTTTGCATATGCTAAGAAGAACAACAAGAACATTCACTTGATAGGTCTTTTGTCAGATGGAGGCGTGCATTCTCACATTGACCATGCCAAAGCAATCTGCACGATTGCAAAAGAAAATGATCTCAAAAATGTTTTCGTTCACGCTTTTACGGATGGAAGAGATACTGATCCAAAAAGTGGCGCAGGCTTTATTAAAGAATTGATAAATCATATGAGCCAAACGAGTGGGCGTATGGCTACCGTCATAGGTAGGTACTTTGCCATGGATAGGGATAAACGCTGGGAACGAGTGAAATTGGCTTATGATGCCATGGTGAAAGGAGAAGGTGAGAAAACTACGGACCCACTGTTAGCAATCGAAAATGCATATGCGCAGGGGGTAACGGATGAATTTCTTAAACCAATAATTGTGACCGACGATGCGGAAAAACCAATAGCTCAAATTAGCGACGAGGATGTTGTTATCTGCTTCAATTTTAGAACAGATAGGGGAAGACAGATAACCATGGCGCTAACTCAACAAGATTTTCCTAAGCAAGAAATGCGGGTATTAAAGATTTACTATGTAACACTTACTAGTTATGATGAGTCGTTTCAAAATGTAAATGTCATTTTTGAAAAAGATAACCTGATCAATACACTAGGTGAGGTAATTGCCAAATCGAATAAGAATCAAATTAGAATCGCGGAAACAGAGAAGTACCCACATGTTACTTTCTTCTTCTCGGGTGGACGGGAAGACCCCTTTGAAGGTGAGACAAGAATTCTCTGCCCTTCACCAAAAGTAGCTACCTACGATTTACAGCCCGAAATGAGTGCGTACGATATTAGAGATAAAATTATCCCCGAACTAAATAAGAAGTCAGCTGATTTTATTTGTCTCAATTTCGCCAATCCTGATATGGTAGGTCACACAGGTGTTTTTGAAGCAGGTGTTGTTGCCTGTGAAACGGTTGACAAATGCAATGAAGCTGTTACAGAAATAGCCTTAAAAAATGGATATTCAACCATCATCATTGCGGATCATGGCAATGCAGATATGATGATCAACGAAGACGGATCGCCCAATACAGCTCACACCACTAACCTGGTACCATGCATACTGGTATCTTCTGACTACCATGGATCTATTAATGATGGAAAGCTTGGCGACCTTGCACCAACGATTCTTACCCTTATGGGAATTCAAATCCCGTCTGAAATGAGCGGAACAGTACTCATTGACTCCTAACATGAAAGTTTATTTTCTAATTTTTTTAAGCACCCTTGCCTTGGTTTCATGCGAAAAGAAGAATGCGACTGGCAATAAATATTTTGATATGGATGGCTTGATAGATAATCAAGTCAATTACTTGATAAAGATGAAAGCGTCCATTACGAAATCGGTTGCTGTTGACAGCGCTAAAGATCAATCAACTTTTATACCAGATTCATTGGGTTGGACGGATGAGCTGTCGGTATTTCGTCATCTTGAGTTGATCAACAAACCCATTTATGCTCAAGCTTACGAAGTGTTGGACGGTATAAAAGATGATAACAGTAATTTGATGGTAATGACCTTGAATGCTAAAATCGATGTGCCCGTAAAGCAGTTTAAAATATTTTACCAAAACGATCTGGAAAAAATAAAAAGAATTGAAGCGCAGATTGTGGAGCAGAGCTCTCTCTATTTTACTGTACGAACATTTACTATTGAACTTGATGATCATCAAGGTGTTCCTGCACTCAGTCAGTTGAATGTAAGTGGAGTTCAAAAAATGATTCTGAGAGATTCAGTGAGGTTCTCCATTTCTTCGACCATCAATTATTGATTTGTTATTCAAAAGTTCTAATCATTTCCAATGACTTGATTTGGAAATTGAACTTGCTGTAAGAATAATCGTATTTATTGTATCTTACTTATCTTTTAACTTGAAGCAATGAAGAGGATACAGCGATAGATCCTTAGAAAATCTAACTTAAGTATGACAACGAGCAGGTCTTCTACATTGAACATATTCTTGAACAACCCACACGCACTTTCTTATGCCGATTGGAGAAGGAAGCAGGACTTCATTTGACCGAGTTACTGTGCATAGAACCTTAAAGTCATTTCTTGATAAAGGGATCATTCATAAAATTATCGATCACAACGGGGTCTAAAATATGGATTGTGCAACGAGTATTGTTCAAAACCTTAACGCAGGCATGATCATGTTCATTATAAATGCAACAAATGTGGTCAGACAAGTTTAATGGACGAAGTTGATATTCTGAAATTGATTTGCCTAACGGTGATTAGTCCGGGGGAGTAAATTGTTAATAAAGTGAGTGTGGAGGGATTGCGAGTAATATATTTGGTACCATTTGCAAAGTTTGATGTATGCAATAGACGTGTAAGTATTATGGATTAGGTTATATTTGCAGCTATACAAATTTCAAAGGCGTGATTTTCAATCAGTTTGAAAGGATATCACCTCTTTTTACAATTAAACTCATATCTGGCAAAATGCTCATTTTCTCCCTGTTCAGAAATAACAATCAGGCTGAGACTATTCTTTTTGGCGTATTTGCCATAGTAGTCATCGTTTTTTTGATTATTGACTTGGGCGTTTTTAACAAAGAGGCACATAAAATTTCTACCAAATCGGCATTATATCAGTCCATTTTTTGGGTAGTAATAAGTACGATTTTTGGTTATTTGGTGTACAAATTTGACGATAGCGGATCGGATGCTGCGCTTGAATATTTTTCTGCTTACCTGACAGAGAAAGCCCTTTCAGTTGACAACATTTTTGTCATCCTACTAATTCTGAAATACTTCAGTGTAAAAGAAGAATTTTATCACAAAATTTTATTCTGGGGAATTTTGGGGGCGGTTGTATTCAGGGGTGTTTTTATTTTCGTTGGGGCTCTTTTGATTGCCCAATTTCACTGGATTCTTTATGTGTTTGGGGTGTTCCTGATTTACTCAGGCATTAAGATATACTTTGATGATGGTGATGAGAAAATTGATCCTGAAAAGAATCCGATTCTCAAGTTATGTCGCAAGTATTTACCCATGACTCATGATGACATGGGGGGAAGATTCATTGTTACCAAGCCAAAGTTGATGTTTACATCACTCTTTCTGGTAATCGTGCTTATTGAAACTACTGATTTAATATTTGCGGTGGACTCAATTCCCGCTGCATTCGCAATCACTCAAAATGAATTCCTGATTTATACATCCAACATTTTTGCGGTCCTGGGGCTAAGAGCTATGTTCTTTTTGTTAGCTGGCATTATTGACAAATTTTACTTGCTGCAAAAAGGGTTATCGATCATCCTGTTTTTTATTGGAGCGAAAATGTTGATGGAGATATTCGATATGCAAGTCCCAGTTACGCTCTCATTCTCTGTAATATTAGCAACGCTCACACTATCTATTATTTTCTCAGTTATTGTTCCCAAGAAAGTAAAGTCAGATGAGCTGACCTAGCCCCCAAGGCTTTCAGAAAAAATATTACTGGGGAGAATTTTCAAAAGCACTGGCAACGTAAGATAGCGCTGAGGTAGTGAGATAATCACAAAGGTTGGGATTGTCTTGAGTACGGTTACCATCAGTACCTGAAGCTTTATCTTTTCATCTTCAGCGAGTTCATTTACTTTGGCCTTGTGCAGCAATGACATTAGTTCTTTGCTGTCCTTCATCTCATTAATGATGGTATTCTTGTGAGTTTCAGTAAGCTTTGAAAGCCTCTTGATGAATCTTTCACTGACCTCATTATAGTCTTGCTTATTTTGCAAATAATCGAGCTCTTCCCAATGCTCAAGCACAAATCCCTCAATGGCAATCATGCTATTTTCAAGATCCTCCTCCTTGAAATCCAGGTAATAACAAAGTCTGAGGAGAAATTCATTTTCTGTTTCTTCTACTTTTTTATCTGCCCAGATTGTTAAAATGGCCATTTCGAGAAAATACTTTTTTAACAACCAGGAGTTATTGGTCGGCAAATTAATGGATTCGACTTCTATTCCTTGTTCAAATATTTGAACAGCTTCATGCTTCTTCTCTGGAGATAGTCCTGCACTTTGCAGGAAAAAATCAAATAGTTTACGTTCTTCAAATTCAATTTTGTTATTCGCATGAGCAGCAGTAGCAATTATCTTAACAACTGAAAAACGCAACTCTTCTCGCTCATACTTAAAAAAATCTGAAACAATTCTATCGGCATTGGTATGGATCCATTGACCAAAAATGAAAATGTCGAGAAAAAGCAGACTATTATGAAAAAACTGGATCCAGAAGTTTCCGCTAAAGTCAGATTTCTTTTCAATTCTTTTGTCTAATATTTTTTCTGCCAGCTCTAGTGGCGACTTTCTTTTGCCAAACAAGCTTTTGAATGGTGTGGCTAATTCGGGGAAAACATTGTTATAGAAATTGGCAATGCTTTCAAGGGTTTTTACCATGATGTCAGACAAGTCATCCTCATTATTTACAGGCTTGTCATGAAACAAAATGGAACTACTTATGAGGCTTTCGGCAAGTAGCAGTTTCATTTTGTCTTTTTCATTCCAATCTTTCTGGTTGGGAATATCCAGTACTTCTGCCGCATGCCCATACATCAGCCCCGTGGGTTGAATTACTTTGTAAAGAGAATATTCTGGATGAGTAAACTTTCTTTTTTCTGAGGTTAGATTCCCTAGAAGTTCTTTACGGAAATCGAGGTATTGTTTTAGCCATCCCTTTTCGCTTGGTTTCATGCTCCGTTGTTTGAAACGAATCTGAAAAGTTACTTAAAAATTTATACTTAAGCAGCGGAGCTATTTTCCTTTCAATCCTTTCTCCAATGCTTTAGCTGATTCAAGAACGGTCTTTTTAAGCGACTCCTTGTATGTATCCAGCCTTTTGGCTACTTGAGGATCTGAAGATCCGATGATCTGTGCCGCCAAAATTCCTGCATTCTTTGCTCCATTAAGTGCTACGGTGGCCACAGGGATTCCACCAGGCATTTGAAGTATGGATAGAACGGAATCCCATCCGTCAATAGAATTGGAAGACTTTATTGGCACTCCAATAACAGGTAGCGAGGTGAGAGAGGCAATCATACCAGGCAAGTGAGCAGCGCCACCGGCACCAGCAATAATCACTTTTAAACCCTTTTCTCTGGCCTTTTTGGCATAGGCAAACATTCTGTCAGGTGTGCGATGAGCTGACACAATGGTGATTTCAAATGGTATTTTCAATTCATTTAGAATATCTGCAGCTTCATTCATGATTTTTAAATCAGATTGACTGCCCATGATTACCCCAACAAATGCTTTGCTCATGTGATCACTTTGAGATTGTCTTTGACAAATTTGGCTTTCTTCTTCAAACTTTCCTCGTCCTTATCAACAATTGTTACGTGCCCCATTTTACGAAATGGCTTGGTGATTTTCTTGCCATATAAATGTACGTGTATGCCATTAACTGCCAATACTTTTTCCATCCCATGATATTTGGCTTCACCTGTATGCCCATCTTCTCCCAATAAATTGACCATGGCGCTGGGATATAGTTCCTGCGTATTGCCCAATGGCTGATTAAGGATAGCTCTTAAGTGCTGCTCGTATTGAGAAGTTTCGTTTGCCTCAATGGTGTGATGACCGCTGTTATGAGGTCTTGGTGCAACTTCATTCACCAATACTTCACCATCTTTGGTCACAAACATTTCCACAGCCAAAATGCCAACCATGCCCAGCTTATCAATAACCCTCCGGGCAATATCATCTGCTTTTTTTTGAATGGATTTACTTATGGATGCTGGCGCAAATAAATATTCAACTAGATTTTTTTCAGGATGAAATGCCATCTCAACGGGAGGGTAGGTGGCAATCTGACCTGATTCATTCTTGGCTACGATGACTGCAATTTCCTTGTCAAAATCAATGAGCTTCTCCAAAAGTCCAGGGGCATCAAACGCCTGTTCCAGGTCTTTTCTATTTCTCAATATTTGAACGCCTCTGC
>DATCZR010000098.1:0-5638 GCA_036525835.1 Cyclobacteriaceae bacterium | reverse complement strand
GCGAAATAACGTATATAGTAACAATTGAACTGTGCAGTTCCTGCCGTTATAGCTGTATTACAAAAAACGGCCGTACCCTGAATTTTATCAAACTCATGGATAGCCATCAGTGTGGGCCGGTGAAGCAGACGGATATGTTCTTCGGTGTTCTTATGTTCATATACGGCTCCGTCATTGCCCCAAGAAATACGATCCAAAAACTCTAACGCTTCATCGGGAACACCTTCGTGCCGCCAAATACTGTATTCACCCTCATGAAGTATTAATTTTTTATTCATGCTATGTATATGTTTATTAAATGACAGGATTGCCTGCAGGCTTCTTTTTCATAATACCCAGCTCTTCCAATTGTAAACAACTTAGTTTTATCTTTTCTTCCAGTGCGGCAAGCACCTCTGGTGTATGAGCCGGAGAAAGAAAACAGTTCCGACCTTCCCAGATATATACACCATTTAACAATAATTGATAATACAGCAGATTTAATTTGCCGGGGGTATGAAATCTGAAAAGTGATGCAAAATAACTGATGGAAAGCGGGTAATCGCTGGTGCTGAAAAAATGATTAAGTCTTGCACAAAACGCCTCAGTAGATTTATTCAGATTCTTCAGCAGTTTTCCGTTTGATTGATCTAATATCTCCAGTGTTTTAAGTGATGCAGCCATTGCAAGCGGATGGTGACAAAAAGTGCCTGCTACAAAAGTTGATTTTACAGAAGGAATGGAATCATCACCATATTGCCAGAACCCACCATCAGTTGCATCAAGAAATTTTGCTTTGCCTGCAACAATACCAATAGGTAAACCACCGCCAATTACTTTTCCGTATGTCACAATATCTGCTGATACCGCAAAATGTTCCTGGCTTCCTCCAATACCTATTCTGAATCCTGTAATCACTTCATCAAAAATCAATGCGATGTTATTCTCTTCTGTCATTTTTCTCAGTTCATGTAAATACGCTCGAGGCTGAAAACCAGGGTTTCGGCTTTGCACAGGCTCTGTCAAGACCGCAGCAATTTCATCTTTATGTTTTTTTATAAAATGCAAGGACTCTTCGGAGCCATATTCAAGCAGATAGGATTCATTCAGTATCGATTGTGTTATGCCTGGAATAATTTCTTTTGCGAGATTGGTAATGGGATCATTTTTTAATGAAAGAAGGGAATCAAATGTGCCATGATAAGATCCCTTGAAAAAGACAAGACGTTTTTTTTTGGTAATAGCTTTTGCAATCCGCAATGCCACCATCACAGCTTCGGTTCCTGAATTAAAAAACGCAACCCGCTCAACACCTGTAGTAATCGAGATTTCTTTTGAAAGAATGCCCGCCAATGGAGAAATGGGGCCAACTGACCAGCTTTTTGTCAATTGCTCTTCAATAGCTTGTCGTACGGGAAGATAATTATGCCCAAATAAAATGGAACCAAATCCCATCGTAAGATCGATATATTCGTTATCATCAATATCATACACATAAGGGCCGTTGGTTCTGTCGCAAACAAGCGTATAAACAAATTCCTTTAATTCCTTACTGAAACCTGCAGCATTACGATTCAGAGCGAAACTCTGACGATATTTCTGTGTGTGTTGTTTTGTAATTCGATTTTTTTCATTGAGTTGCTGTAGCACGTGTGAATATTTTTTGTTGATGGAGTTTATAAGTTTTGTTAACTATTTAGAATTACAATAGCTTATTAGAGTGTAAATAATGGCATACACCGTTTGTGTTTCTGCAGTGGTGCCTTTTCGAAGCTGAATCCTGTCCCACAAAACTAAACGTAGAACGAAGATAATACTTAAAACCAACTCGTCACGTCACCATTGCAGATAAACGGTTGTTTTTCAACTATTTCCATCTTTTCTCATTTTATTTCTATTAGGGTCTGTCTAAGGGCTTGCTACCAACGCCGGGGTTTGTTTCAGTTGCGGGACTAGGAGGACTTAACAATATAGTGTTGTTAGAAAATTGTCGTCCGTTTTTCTTTGAAACATAAATTTGTCCGGGCCCTATTGCTACCAACGGTTGGCAGCTAAGCGTTGTTTTAATGACGCTTAGCTGCTGTTAGTAGTATTTTATTTCTTGTAGACACCACTTTCCAACATCAATGCATCAGATTTTAAATGTTCAAGCAAATTAACCAATTTTGGTTTTGTCGTTTCACCCATTAGGACATTTAAGCCTATTTTCGGTGGTCCAAATTCCTTGATTTTGGCTAATAACCCTTCGAAAAATTCTATTCCGGCAGCTGTTTGATTTGTCGATGAAACTTTGGTAAGGCCTAAACTTGTAAGTATAGCCTCCATTTCAATGTTTTTAAACAGGAAACTCTCATTTTCGGTTGAAGACCAAGGCATTGGGTAGGAGACCACGGAATCATTATTCTTTAGAATATCATAATAGAGAAAGTGCCCACCTGGTTTAAGAACTCGACTTATCTCTGAATAGAATTTTTGCTTGTCCGGAACATTCATTTGCACGTGTTGAGTCCAAACAACATCGAATGAATTATCAGCGAATGGGAGTTCAGCTGCATCACCCTGGACATATTTTGTCTTGGAGCTCAAACCGACCAATTCAGATAATTTAGTTGCTGTTCGAACATATTCATTACTTAAATCAATACCCGTTGCCATACAGTTGTAAGTGTCTGCTAACATTCGACAAGGACCACCAAGTCCTGAACCGATATCAAGCACTGTTTTATTATTAAGATCAATCGATGTCGCAAGTTCTTTAGAAACGGCCGCTCCCCGCACATGAAATTCATCTACTGGCGCAATATCTTCTCTAGTGATATTTTCAAGATCTTTACCCATCTCTTCAAGTCTGTTTAAAATGTCCTCATAGAGATTTTCTTTCAGGTAATGGTTTTCAATTGTTTGGTTTAAGTGATTCATGGTTATTATGTTTTTTTATTACTAATAACGATTAGTATATGGCGCGTTTCAATGCGCTATATACAGTGTTATGTGTATTTTATTTTGATTTTTTACGTTGTGATGTAATTGCCCAAGCACCTGGATTAATAGTTAATCCATAAACTTTGTCTGATTTACTATCAAACCGAATTATATCTTGAGCAGGAGCATCTATAATGAATTGTCCATTTTCAGTAGGCTTTAATCTATATATTCTGTTTTCATCAAAATAAATTCGTCCGTTACCAATAAATTTAGCCCAAAGACCAGAATCATTAACATTAACAATAAGTATTCCTCCACCATAGAATTCATATTGACCTTTATATTTCATAAAAGATTTTAAATCAGGTTTTGAATCAATAAGTTTGGGAATTTCAGGTAATTCGGGAACACTACTCAATACAGCATCCCATGCTAATTCAGAAGCGACTACAGCCAAATCAATTGGTGATAAATTTGAATTTTCTATTTCATTTGTTGAGACCGCATAAAGAACGTCCCCATCATCCTGTGTTGAAAAAGGTTGAATCGCTCTTCCCATAGAGGTATGCACTTGAGTGGCCAATCGTTGGAGTGCCCAAAATGGTAGTTTTTGATTAGTTACCACTAGTGTTAAGGTTGTATTATTGGTAGGCCCAGAAGTACTGGTTGAATCCATTTTTCGCACTATAGGAATGTTTTTCATCATATCAGCAGCAGATGGACATTCCTCCCCTAAAATGTTTCGATGACACCTTACTACTTTTCCATTTCTATCCACAATAGTTCCTAGAGCATTAACCACAGTAAATACAGCTATTTTTGTCTCTCCAATTTCTCCGAAAGCGGCACCTTGACCTGAATGAGGCCACTTCGTATACCCATCAACGCTTTCATTTTCTTCACTGCAAAAATAAAAACCCTGCATTGCAAATCTACCTGCCCCTTTAGCCCCCAGAGGAAAACAATTGGGTTTAGCACTTAATAAAGCCTCTCTGCCAAGTTGATCATCTGGGGTTACTCTACTGAATCTCCTGAGTCCAACATCATAGATAATGCCTCCCAAAACACCAGCAATGTAATCTACGTTTCCTTCTTTAGCTTTTATGTTTTTAATTTCATTTGCGACTCCTGTTGCTGCTGATAAACCATACCATGAACCACCAGAAAAGACAACTGCTTGCATCATTTTATCATCATACCCTGTGGAAAGGGCTGATGCATTAACTGTACCGGTTGCTCCACCTCTAACGTCAGCAGCTGCCATGACTCCATCGGGAAAGTAAAAAACCGTTGTTCCTGTTGGTCCTTCTTCATTTTCTGCAATACCAATTTTCATTCCTGAAAAATTGAAATTTAGGATTGAGTCTTTATCAAAGTGTTGGGATATGTTTTGTCCCAAAAGAGGTTGTGCAAAGGATAAAATAGTTGCTCCAACACATAGTATTAATCTGATCATATTAATAGTTTATTAGCAATTCGGTTCTTATTGAATTCTCCACTCCTAGTTATTACACATAACGTTTGTGCTTATGCAGTGGCGGGAATAGGAGCGCTAAAAAATTGAGCGTAGCGGAATGTTTAGCGCGACCTACACATCACTGTCAACCGTGACAAAACGTTGTTTGAAAACTAAAGCTACAAATTTACACTGAACCCCGCCACTGCATAAGCATTTTGTTATGCACATGTGCCGCATTGTCCGCACTAAGCTGCACGGATGCAAAGCTTTGGTTGTGGGTTGAAGACGCGCGGCTTTGGCATTGGTGCTGCGGTTCGAAACATAAATCTTTATTTTCTGTCGGTGTCAAATTTGGATTCTGAAAGTTTTGGTCGACTGTTGGCAATGTCCTCATGTGACTCAGTATTGGTACTTTCGAGGAGCGTTCCGAAGCGTGTTCTTGTCCATGTGGCAGATACGAAATTGATAAAACTAAGCTTTATAGCAACACCTCACTAAATTTAAACCTTTATTTCTTTGGCTTTTTTATAACGAGAAATCACCCCAAAGCCTTTCTTTAAGATGATTCTTAAAATCAAGAAATAAATAATCATAATAGGAATTCCTAAAAGAAGTATAAAAGGTGCAAACATTCCTGCTACAAGAAGCAACTCACCCGATCCCCAATTTTTAAAATCGATTACACCATAAATAATTGCCAATACAATAAAGATATGGAGGGCTATGATGCCCCACAGGAATAATTGGAATAATCCCATTCTGTTTTCAATTTTATGTAATGAAAATTTATAAAGTAGATGCTCTTCTTTTGGCTTAAGAAGTAAAAACTTTATCCCAAAAAACAGGACTAATAGGAGTAGGATTTTTAACCCTATCCGTATTACATTAATACTGTTATCTTCACGGGTGTGGCTAACTTCATTGAATAATAGGAATCCTATTTCATTGTTCGTGAGGACAGGGGCTAATTCTTCTCTCAGCTTAATATCTTCATTACGTACAGTATCCACAGGTACATTTTGTCCATAAGTAAGAATAGGCAGTAACAAAAATATGATGAGTATTCTTTTCATTATGTGGGGTTTTATGGGAAAGGTAATCAAATAGAAATTGCCACCAACTTTCTCCGCAACAGGCTACTGTGGGTGAGCTGTGAACTATAAATTTGGGAGTACTTGGCTCTTTTACTTGCTTTGGTGTCGCGCGGGAATGTGGGGCAAGCAAAAATGCCAATGTTCGAAGCACCGTATCTGCCCAGCGGCATTGTGCATAACG
>DATCZR010000097.1:0-12510 GCA_036525835.1 Cyclobacteriaceae bacterium | reverse complement strand
CCACTCGGTTTGGTTTTTTCCCACCTTTTCTATCACCTCCTCAGAGAAGGTATTCCATTCATTACAAGAGGGACACTTGCCGAGCCACTTTGCCGACTCATATCCGCAATTTTGACAGAAGTATAGGGTTTTTGTTTTAGCCATTATTTGAAAGGAGAATTTTCCTCTTTGGCCATCGTGTTGTACACCATCTTATCTAACATCCCTGATGCCCACTTATTTAAAAACACAGCTAGTTTGCCTTGGCCCGTTAGTACCAAAGTTTTTTTTCGGCTAACGGTTGCGTTATAAATATGTCGGGCGCACTCTTCAGCTGTCATCATCTTTTCCTCTGCACGAGGAGAATCACCTTGTGAAGTTCCGTCTTTGGTAAGGGATCTCTTTCTGATATTGGATGCAGTAAATCCAGGACAGGCTGTTAATACATGCACTCCAGTTTTCAAGAGCTCAGTTCTCAATGATTCTAAAAATCCATTAAGAGCAAATTTGGAAGCAGAGTATCCGGACCGGCCGGGCAAACCACGATAGCCAGCAATAGAAGATATACCTATAATTGAACCTTTGCTTTTCAGGATGTGTGGAAGGCAATAATGAGTTGCGCTCACAGCACCAAAAAAATTAATTTCAATTACTTTTCGAATGACGTCCAGGTCTGTTTCCTGAAACAAGGCACGCATTGAAATACCTGCGTTGTTAATCAAAACGTCAATCTTCCTGTATTTATTAATTGTGGACTCAACCAATTGCCTGTTGTCTTCATCACGGCTCACATCCCCCTGATGGCCCATACAATCAATGCCCATGTCTTCCAATTGGCAGATTGACAGATCCAACTCTTCTTTTTTTCTTCCAGTGATTACTATTTTAGATCCATTATTTCCAAAATGCTGGGCTAAGGCCTTCCCGATTCCAGAGGAGCCCCCTGTAATGATTACAACTTTATCTTTCATTCTAATTATCGTTAAGCCAAATCTAGCAATACTTGACTAACTTGCCCCAAGCAAAATTGAAGGAATGTTTTTTCTACGAATTCTCTCAAGACTTCCCTTTTCCGTATTATATCTATTTTCAGATTTCCTCTTCTTTGTTTCCTACCGGCTTCTGAAGTATAGGAGAGCAATTGTTATGCAAAACCTTAGAAATTCATTCCCTGAAAAAACAATTAATGAATTGAAATCAATAGAAAAAAAGTTCTATGCTAATCTCTGCGATTATTCGGTGGAAACCCTGAAGTTGCTCACTATTGATAAAGAAGATCTTAGAGAAAGAATGGTTTATAAGAATCCGGAACTAATAACTCATTATAAAAAAAGCAATCAATCAGTGATATATGTGACCTCACACCAATTTAATTGGGAGTGGTTGGTTGCCGCAGGGAGCATAGCACTGCCTTTGCCAGTCGACTATGTCTATCAACCACCAAGCAGCGGTTTCTTTGATCAATTTAGTCTCTTGTCTCGAACCCGATTTGGTGGCTATCCCATCAGAAGAGCGGATGTAGCCAGAGAAATAATTAAAAGAAAAGAAATTACCCGAGGTGTTGCGGTCGTAGCTGACCAGTTCCCCGGCCATGATAACGACAAAAAATATTGGACAACTTTTCTTGGTCAGGAGACTGCCTTTTTTCAAGCCATCAATCAATTGGCTTTTATGACGCAATACCCTGTTTTTTTTGCCAAAATGAGTCATCCAAAAAGAGGTTATTATGAAGTAGAATTAATTCTCATTTCTTCTCCTCCTTATGAAAAAGACAATTTTGATATGATAGAAAACTATGTGAAGGAGACTGAACTAGTTATAAAGAGAAACCCTTCGGGCTGGCTATGGTCTCATAAACGGTGGAAAAAGAAAAGATCAGGGGTTAATTAATTCATCAACATCTCAATATCTTCTTTTGTCAATGCTTTAATCACACTTTCTTCTGTGGAGATTAAACTTTCAGATAACTTGAGCTTGTGTTTTTGAAGGGTAAGAATTTTCTCCTCTACGGAATTTCTTGTAATGAATTTGTAGGTAAATACTTTTTTCTTCTGACCAATTCTATGGGCTCTGTCTACTGCTTGAGCTTCCACGGCTGGATTCCACCATGGATCGAGTATAAATACGTAGTCTGCTTCTGTCAAATTGAGGCCTAAGCCACCCGCTTTAATGGAAATAAGAAACACTTTAACCTTATGATCCTTGTTGAACATGGCCACTTGCTCTTTCCTGTCAGTACTAGATCCATCCATGTAGGCATAATGGATTTTTGAGGCATCCAATCGGTTTCGCACAATGTCAAGGTGCTTAACAAACTGACTAAATATTAATAGCTTGTGACCTTCCTGGATAGCATTGTCAATCATGTGAGATACATCGTTTAATTTTCCGGAGTCGCCCGTGTAATCTGGATCGATCATCTTCGGATGGTTGGAAAGCTGGCGCAGTTTGGTTAGACCCTCCAGAATAGTAAATCGAGAATTGTTGATGCCCTCCTTCTCAATGAGGTTAAGAATCTTATTGCGATAAAATGATTTGGTTTCTTCGTATTTCTCCTCTTGCTCTGGAGACATATCTGTATAATAGATGTTCTCCACTTTCTCAGGCAAATCTGTGGCCACTTGTGACTTTAATCTTCGCAAGATGAATGGCTTGATTACTGCATTCAACTTTTTGGTCTTGCCTTCGTCACCTTTCTTTTCGATAGCGACCAGGTATTCATCTTTAAAAAATTTCTGACTGCCCAATAATCCCGGGTTGATGAATGTCATTTGTGACCATAAGTCAAGCGTACTGTTTTCAAGAGGAGTACCTGTCAGTGTGAGCCTTTGTTTTGACTTTAGTTTTAAGACTGCCTTGGCTATGTTAGAAGTGGGGTTCTTGATTACCTGGGATTCGTCAAGTATTACGTAGTTGAACATGAAGTTTTGTAAATGCTCGATATCCAACCTGGTGATACCATATGAAGTCAGCACCAAATCATATTTTTCAAATCGACCCACATCCTTATTGCGATGTGTACCCGTATAGCTCAGTATTTTCAGATCAGGGGTAAACTTGGCAGCTTCCATTTCCCAATTGTATACCAGTGAAGTTGGCATGATCAGCAATGATGTTCCAGGGTTTCCCTTTTCTTTTTCTGCTTGCAGCATGGCCAGCGTTTGCACTGTCTTTCCCAAGCCCATATCATCCGCAAGACATCCACCCAACCTATAATCATTCAGGAATCGAAGCCAATCGTAACCTGCCTTTTGATATTTTCTTAGTGTGCCCCGGAATCCTTCTGGAAGTGGATAACTTTTTAAACCGGTAAAAGAGTCTAACTGGCGAAGTTTTTCACTCATATGAACCTTGGCCAGGTTATTTTCCTGAAGCTCTTTGAGCAAGGTGAGGTGATGCTTTCTCAGCACGGGTTTTTCATTCTTACCCTTGGTTTCACTGAGGGCGAAAAGATCACCAAATTTGAAGAGCCAGGATTCCGGGATGATGGCAATTTCTCCATTGGGCAATTTGAATTCGACTTTCTTTTTGAGAATCAGTTTTCTTAATTCTTTGAAGGAGATTTCGTACTCACCGAAGAATATTTTTGCATGGATGTCAAACCAGTCGATGGTTTCTTTTACATCCAATTCGATCACAGCTTTACCTACAAAATACTTTTTGTCCTTGTTATCAGGCTGACTTACTTCAAACCCAAGGTCAAGTAAATTGATCCTGTTTTCATTTAACCAAGAAAACGCATGGGCTTTTTCTACAGCGGTTCGAAAACCACCACGTAAAGGCAAACCAAGCTTAGTAAGTGTTTGTGCGTATTTCTTTTCGTCATCAATATTTCGGGTGATGCGATGGAAGACATATTCATTTTCATGTTTCTCCAACTTGACACTAACCGGTCCGGGGGAGTCACCCCTGAATCGATGCTTGCCATATTTAAACGACAAATCAAAAATTATTTTACCGGACTCATCGTCAGGCTGATCTTGTTTATCACCTCCTTTAAACAACTTGGGGGTGGTCTTGGTATTAACCGGAGGAAGCTCAGAAATAGTGAGAAGTGGATGAGGAATGTAATCGTGCCTGGCAATTTCAAATCCTTTTACTTCCACGTTATCAAAAGATGCAATCAGAGGCGCGATAAAACGATTGTAGTAAGTCTCTTCAAGATTTTTTGGAATGACAACAAATTTTTTGCTCAGAAAAGGTAAAAGCTTTTTGCCGTCTACGGGCACGTCAAATCCATAAAGTTTTCCATTCAAGACAAGCCAAGCAGGATCTTTACACACCAGATAGGCAGTAGAATTTGGCAACTCTAATTCTTTACCCACATAGGAGAGAGTAGGATAGTAGTTAGTACTGTCTTCTCCTCTCTTGAAATGAAATTGAATGGAGGCACGCTGCGGTTGCACTTCCAACTTTCTCCAGGTGGGTTCACCATCGTTGCCCATTTCAAACACCATTTTGCCAACGAGTTTCTCCATCACAGTTCCTCTGCGCTTTTCCATATAAGCTTCGATTTGCCCCTGTATCAATTCATCACCCTTCTCTTTCTTGTAAATTTTGGCGAAGAATTCATTGGGCTTCATGATCTTCTTGGAAAAATGCTTGAGGATGGCATCCTGGCTCATGCTATCCATTAGCGCTATCAATTCGAAGTCACGGTCGTCAAGACCTTTTGAAAACTCTCGTGCATTCTTGGAAGAAATATTTTGATGTTGGTAAGTTAGTTTGCCACTGTCGTCCAAATGGACGATGAAAGACTCGAAAATATACCCAAGAAACTCGTGCTCGTAGAGTGAGTAGATAATCTGAAAGGGCTGTACGGCCGATACTTTCATGGGTTAAACTTTATTCTGATTCGAGAATCAAACAATAATCCGCTGCTGAAAAGAGCCCTTATGATTAAAAAAAGACACTTTTTGAAATAAGCAGAATTGCAAAATACACATTAATACCCAAAAAAACCGAACAATCTTGGCCCATTTCCAACATGGCAATTTCCCTATAGATGCTGTGTAGAATAGGATTTTGAGGCCAGGGAGGCAGGATAGAAGGATACCAGAAGCGTAATCATTACAATGACTAAACTGGTAAGGGCAAAATCAGTCCAAATCATGGTAACGGGATAATCTGGGATCACGGCATTTTCCATTCCCATGCCCACCAGTCCAAATCTGTCCTGAGCCCAACAGATCAGGCCTCCGATAAGCAAACCCGAACCGGCCCCGATGAATGAAATGATCGCTCCCTCCGAATAGAAAATTCTTTTGATCAAACCTTTACTGGCACCAACTGCCGAAAGCACACTAATGTCCTTCTTCTTGTCAATGGCCAACATCATTAATGAAAAGAAAATATTAATTGAACCAACGGTGATCAACAATGTAAGTGCGAGAAAGGTGAAAAGCTTTTCAATTTTTAAAAGCCGATAAAGATCTTTTTGTTGTTCTTCGTTGGTGAGTACATGAAAAGATTCGCCTAATGCAGATTTAAATTTTTGTTGAATGGCTTCAATGTCTGCTCCACTGGCTGTTTTAATTTCCAGAGCCGTTCGTTTATTGCCATAGTCCAAAAGTTCCTGTACAAATTCGAGGGGTAAAAACACGTAGTTTTCATCATAATTTTTTTCTATCGAAAAAACACCACCGGGCCGAATTGACTTGCGGGAATACATTTGCGATGGGTCCAGTGAATTTCGCCTCAAATCTTTGATGTAGAAAATTTGTAGCGCATACATTTCATCTTCAACAGCTACGGAAAGGGCATACTGAATACCGCGACCAATTACGGCAAAGTTGACTCCATCCTTTTTTAGTTTCATTTCTCCCTGAACAATTCGATCGTCCAGGCGATGTTGATCAATAAAATTATTACTAACTCCTTTTATAGTTGCCACTACATCTGCATCTCGATAGCGGATATAGGCATAGTCTTCAATTACTTCGGTTACTACTACAACTCCCTCGATGCTTTTAACTTTTTTCAAGAGACTGTCAGTCATTTCAAAAGATTTGCCTTGTACGGCTTCGATCTTTAATTCAGGATCAAATGAGGTATATAGCGATCGAAGTAATCCTTCCAATCCATTAAAAACAGAAAGAACAATGATGAGGGCGGCAGTTGAGAATGCAATACCTACCATACTAAGTATGGATATTACATTAATGAAATTTTGCTTTCGCTTGGAGAAAAAGTAGCGTTTGGCAATAAAGAAAGAGAGATTCACCGATGAGATATTTTCCGTTAGCTTTCCTGGTCTTCTTCTTTTGCTGGCGGGATGTTCAGGTTATTGATGAGCGTTTCAATGCGCTCCGCATTTTCCTCCACTTCATCTATGAAGAATATCAGTTCAGGAATGACACGAACTTGTTTGCCAATTCGATCACCTAGGGCTTTTCTAACTTCTTTTTTGTGGGTATTTAATCTTTCCAAAGTTGCTTCCTTATTTTTGGTGAGCATCATGCTGATGTATACTTTGGCTACACCTAAATCAGGACTCATTTTTACTTCAGCAATGGTGACCATTTCATGGTTCAATATGCCTCGCTTATCTTGCTGGAATATCGTGCTGAGTTCCTTTTGAACTAGCCGACTATATTTCTGTTGTCTCACGGTGCCACTCATGCCCCAAAGATAAGGAAAAGTGACTGCTCCAATGTTTGACAAATAAAAATTGACCGCAGACGAGTCAATACTGATATTTTCGATCAATAATCATTTAATTGCGAGCTTTAAACTAATTCACCTGTGCTACTAGGCTTCTTTCGAATCAATGACCCCTACCGCTTGTTAGGATTATTGGTAATTCTGATTTTGATTGGAGTTCCCTCATTTATCTATGCTCCTGAAATGCTTTTGAGTGAGGTTAAATCACTTGCTTTGGGAGAAGCAATTGCAGATGGCAAGTTGATGTATATCCAGGTTTTTGATGACACACCCCCCTTGGCCAGTGCATTATTTGGTTTTATGGACATCTTATTTGGCAAGTCAGTTTTAGCCTATCACATAGTAGCTTTACTCATCATCTTTTATCAAGCATCCTATTTTGCCATCTTGCTGATCAACAACAAGGCCTATGCAGAAAATACTTATTTGCCTGCGTTGATTTTTGGGTTACTTTGCTTTTTCTCATTTGATATTGTCACTTTTTCGCCTGAGTTATTGGCTTCAATGGTTTTGCTGTTGGCAATCAACCGCCTTTTTCACGAGATCGAATTTAAAATACAACAAGATGACATCGTGCTAAAACTGGGTGTCTACCTTGGTCTTTCCACCTTTTTGGTTTTTTCATATTGGGTTTTCTTATTGCTCAGTATTTTTATTCTTATTGTGTTGACCAGGGCGGGATTTAGAAAGATCATGCTGATGATTTTTGGATTTTTGCTTCCCCACGCTATGTTGATTACGCTGTATTTCTTTTGGGGGGAAGTAGGCTTACTGTGGAGAAATTTTTATGCGAGTAATCTTACTCTATCAGGTGAAATGCCCATGAGTACAACTAGCCTCCTGGTACTAACCAGTGTACCGCTTACTTATTTTGTGTTTTCCGTTTTTATGGTTAATCGAGAAGCCAGATTTACCAAGTATCAGTCACAGCTGATGCAGGTGATGTTTTTGTGGCTATTGTTTTCTGTCATACAGGTTTTTGTGGCCAGACAAGTTTCACCGGCAAGCCTGGTAACATTCATTCCGCCTTTGACCTACTTCATTAGTCATTATTTATTGTTGATCAGAAGAAGATGGAGAGCTGAAATTATGCTTTGGCTTTTTCTTATTGGTTTGCTCAGTACGAACTACTTAACCAAGGCAAATAGAATTCAATCTGTAAATTATTCCAATTTATTTCCTGTTCAAGGGGAGTATGACAATGCTATCAAGAACAGAAAAGTGATGATGTTAACCCCGGGATGGAGTTTATATCAGCAAAACTCTTTAGGAGGTATTTTTTTCAATTGGAACTTATCCAAAAGTGTTTTTGAGAATTTGGATAGTTATCAAAATGTAGAAACGGTGGCATCTAGCTTTGAGATTGAGGACCCGGAAATAATAGTAGATGAGCAAAACTACATGCAGCAGGTAATGGAAAGGATTCCATCCCTAAATAAAAAGTACAGGAAAGAAGGAAAAATTTACAGAAAAATTAGCAGCTAATCTTGTCTACCCTTCTACCGTGACGACCTCCTTCAAAACTTGAGTTTAAGAAACGATCCACAATTTTTTTTGCAAGCGACATTTCGATGAACCGGGCTGGAAGACAGATTACATTAGCATCATTGTGCTGACGGGCGAGTGAGGCTAATTCTTCATTCCAACATATGGCAGCACGTATGCCCTGATGTTTATTGGCCGTCATGGCCACACCATTAGCTGAGCCACAAATTAAAATACCCAAGTCAAATTCTTTTTTTTCAACTGCATGGGCTACAGCATGGGCGTAATCAGGATAGTCCGTAGAGTCAGCGCTGAAGGTGCCAAAATCTTTTACTTCGTGACCATAGCTTAGCAACATGTCACGAATCTCTTCTTTCATTGTGAATCCAGCGTGATCACACCCGATGGCAATACTTTGTATCATGCTTCTTCCTGATCGGCTTTTAATTGTGCTTCGTTTTCTTTTAGCCTTTGCCTAACAACCATTGCAGATATTAATATACTTATTTCGTAGAGTAAGTACAACGGAAGTGATATCAAAGATTGGCTTAGCGGATCTGGAGGTGTGATTATGGCACCTAAAATTAGAATGCCCACCAATGCGTGTTTTCTATATTGCCTCATCAATCTTGGTGTGACTATACCTATCTTGGAAAGGAAATAGACAACCACCGGAAGCTGGAAGAGTAGACCACTGCCAAATACCAGGGCGGTAATGGTGGATACATAAGAGGTAATGTCAAATTCGTTGGATATGGCTGAACTAATAGTGTAGGATGATAAGAACCATACGGCCAACGGACTCATGATGAAATAGCCGAATGAAATGCCAACTAAAAAAAGAAAAGTCACCGAGGTGACGGCCCATTTTGAATTTTTTCTTTCACTTGACTGTAAACCCGGAGTGACGAATCGCCATATCTCCCAAAAAACATAAGGAAAGGCTAGAATAAATCCTAACACAAACGATGCGGTGAGGTGCATAGTAAACTGACCCGTCATAAAACGACTTTGCACCTTGAACGGAATAATCTCTACACAAAGGGATTCCACCATATTCAGAGCATGGCCCACTTTGCACAAGTATTGGAATGTGATGAAGTCGATGCGAGAAGGAGCAAACACAATATTTTCAAAAATCCATGGACCAAAAAGAAAAGCCACGATCATGAAAATAAATATGGCCGAAATAGCCCTAACGATGTGCCACCTGAGTTCCTCTAGATGGTCGAGGAACGACATTTCTTTCTCTTCACTCATTGTGCGCCTCGGTTACTTAATTATATAGTGGAAATTTTTGTACAAAGCGATTTACTTTTCGCTTCATGGCAGATAGGTGTTTTGCGTTATCATGTTTAGCAAGCGTTTCATCGATTAAATGCACTACTTTGATCACATCTTTTTCTTTCATTCCGCGTGTAGTGATAGCTGGAGTCCCAATTCTCATACCTGAAGTTACAAACGGAGATTGTGTATCAAAGGGAACCATATTTTTGTTAATGGTGATTCCCGCTTGAACCAGGGCCTCCTCTGCTCGCTTGCCTGTAAGCTTTTTGGATCTAAGGTCTATCAGCATTAAATGGTTGTCGGTGCCACCACTGATGATGTGATATCCCCGATTTACAAATTCCTTCGCCATGGTCTGTGCATTCTTAGAAACCTGAACGACATAGTTCAAATAGTCATCAGACAAGGCCTCGGCAAAAGAGATGGCCTTTGCGGCAATCACATGTTCTAATGGCCCACCCTGGGTTCCAGGAAATACACCAGAATCTATTACTGAAGATAATTTTCTCACTTCCCCTTTTGGTGTTTTCAATCCCCAAGGATTATCCATGTTTTTGCCAATCATTATCATGCCCCCCCGAGGGCCCCGCAACGTTTTATGCGTGGTAGTGGTAACTACATGACAGTGTTCCATAGGATCGTTTAGAAGTCCGCGTGCAATTAGACCAGCAGGATGGGCAATATCTGCCAGCAAAATGGCTCCAGCTTCATCGGCTGCTTGTCTTAGTTTTTTATAATCCCAATCTCTGCTATAGGCAGATGCCCCACATATGATCATTTTGGGTTTCTTCTTCTTGGCAGTGGCAATTACCTTATCGAAATCAATTAATCCTGTTTCTTTTTCTACTCCGTAAAACAAGGGTTGATAAAGTCTACCGGAGAAATTAACAGGAGAGCCATGTGTTAGATGTCCACCATGAGACAAATCAAAACCCAAAATTTTATCTCCAGGTTTTAAACAAGCCAGCATGACTGCTGCATTGGCTTGTGCCCCTGAGTGAGGCTGTACATTAGCCCAGCTGGCATTAAAAAGCTCTTTGGCGCGGTCAATGGCTAGCTGCTCTATTTCATCTACGATTTCGCATCCTCCATAATATCTTTTGCCGGGAAGACCCTCTGCATATTTGTTGGTCAAGACTGTGCCCATGGCTTTCATCACCTGAGCAGAAGTGAAGTTTTCAGAAGCTATCAGTTCAATGCCGTCTTGCTGGCGTTCTTTTTCTTTTCGAATGAGGTCAAAGATGATCTGGTCGCGTTTCATTGAGTTCAATTTGGCCCCAAAAATAGGGCTTAATAGATAGATATTACAATCGGAATGGATAATTGAAAATAGTAATGATAGACCTACCAAGAGCCACTGCTTCCACCTCCACCAAAGCCTCCGCCACCTCCTGAAAACCCACCACCTCCTGATGACCATCCTCCACCGCTGCTCCATCCTGCGCCTCTACCCCATCCCCCTCCTGAGTTTCTGCTGGAAGACTTAATTTTCTTGATCATCTTGGCGCCCCAGTCTGTTTTTCCAATGAGGAATTTCAATAGAGGAAATCCAACCAAATAGGCATACAATGAAATGAAACTATCTCCGAGAATAACGGTTGGAAAGATGGCCCAGAAAGGAATGAGGAAGAAGTATAGAAACCAACCAGATTTTCCAGAGACTAATCCAATAAAAGTAAATATGCCTAATATGCCATAAATAAAAAGGGCTATCAAAATCAACTCTCCTCCTGAAGGAACAATATCCCCCCCATCAAAATCTTCAGCGGAATATTCTCCCCCGATGACTTTAATGATTCCATTCACTCCTGCCATCACTCCTGCTTCATAATCACCCCTTCTGAATTCGGGGGCCATCTCATTTCTAATAATGCGATTACTAAATGCATCGGTCAGCACACCTTCTAGCCCTTCCCCCACTTCAATTCTCATCTTTCGATCATTGATGGCTATTAAAAGTAAAACGCCATTATCTCTTTCTTTTTGGCCCAGTTTCCATTTCTCGGCCACGCGCAAAGAATACTCCTCCAGTACATCTCCGTCAAGCGAGGGAACAATCAACACTGCGATCTGATTAGAGGTAGAGTCTTCGTATAGTTTTAGTTGATTTTCAAGCTGCTGAAGACCTTGTAAGCTCAGAACCTTGGCCTCATCGTGAATGCGCATGCCCCACAACTCAGGAATCTCTTTTTGAGCGAAAACAAGGGTAGTAGTTAAAAAAAAGAGAAATGATAAAATTCTAATCATACCTGTTTTGCCATTAATCTTCTATCCTTAGATCGTCACGAAGCTCGTTCACGTCATCCTTGGTTTTTACGAATCCATTTTCAAGAAGTATTTCTGCACAACGTTGTATAGCTGCGATCATGCCTTCCGCAACTTTTCCTATTCGCACGGTTTCAATTAATTTCTCCACCATCTTATCCCATTCTTTCTGTACCACAACTTTGCTTATCCCTCTATCAGCCATGACAATTACTTCATGTTCAAAAAATGAAACAAAAATCATAATTCCGGTACGATGGCGGGTATTAAATACTTCTTCTTCCAAGAAAGCAGTTTCGGCACGCTTGCGTGTAGATTGATCGAGATGAAACTGGCTAACCAGCCAAAACTTGATAGCCAAAACGTAGTGAGTAATGAATGCCCCGATCACGCCACCAAACGCCACTAATGCAAACAGAATAAGTGGATCGTGAACGGCCATAGCAGGTATGTATCGATCAAAAATAACAAGCAAGGCAAAAGTAAAAGAGGCAAGAATCATCGCGCCTCTATAATTGGCAATTGTATAATACCCGCTCTTCTCGACAAATACTGGTACTATTTCACCAGAGATTTTGCTCTCCGCTTCCTTCACAGCTGCTTTTATGCGCTCCAGGTCTTTTTCATTAAATCGGTTTTTCAGTGACATGCACTAAGGGTTTTTTCAAATATACATTTAGCCTTTGAATTTACTTAGTGAAATCCTTTTGGAATTAAAGTTATGGCGCTTGGAAATGATGGCCTTTTCATTTTTAGGATACGGCGCCATTTATATTGCACCCTCTTATGTAGCAGGCGTGGTGGTGAGTATCCTAGGGATTTCCATCTATA
>DATCZR010000096.1:0-5367 GCA_036525835.1 Cyclobacteriaceae bacterium | reverse complement strand
TCGGGAGTACGCGCTTTCCCAAATGGATAAGGCAGTCTCTAAACTATTGATGGCGTCACCATAAAATTCAAGTTCCCTATATATAAACCCGAGGTTGGTATTGGCAATGGCAAGCTTGGGGTGATTGGCGTCATGCAGTTTTTCATAAACAGCCAACGCCCTGTCATAATAGTCCAAAGCTATTTCAGGGTCAATGCTGGTATATACCAGTCCAAGGTCATTGTAGGTGGCGGCTATGAGTTCGTGTTCCTCCGGAAGTTGTTCTCTGCGGATAGACAATGCTTTGACTAACTGTTCTTCAGCTTGCTGCGTCTTGCCGGTTACGTTGTAAATAATTCCCAGTGTGGCAATCGCATCGGCCTCTTCCAACGTATTGCTTTTACCAGACCGGGTAAAGGATTCAATTGCAGCCTGCAACGCTTCCAGTGCCAGATCGTTGCGGCCTTCGTTTAAGTACAAGCCTCCTTTGCTTACATGGATTATCGCGATCGCGAAATCCTTAATTGTAGTTAGTCCTTGAGCCTTGACTTCCAAATTGTTGATCAGTGATCTGGCTTCTTCTAATTTTCCGGATCGGATAAGCGCCTGCGCTCTTTTGCAGCCTACCTGGATACCAGTAATCGGATCCTGAGCATTTTGATTATTGGTCAAGCGCAATACTTCATCATAGTTGGCATCCAGCAGGAGTGAATCCAACGTGGCTGGCTTAACACCCTGTGCATGGGCGCTGATTGAAAGGATGATGAATAGTAAAATAATTAGCCTTCTCATCACTTAAAATCTGTAGAGATAACTAACGGTGGTGACCATATTTCTTGTCAAGCCATCAGGATTTACTTTTCTATCGGTGAGTTTATAACCCATTAGCAGTCGAACTCCGGATCGAACAGTAAAGCTATAGCCTACAGTAGTTATGGTTGAGAATGCCATCCCCGTTGTGCCATCTAACTTTCTGCGTAAACCTGTATTGGGGTCTTCGATTTCATCCTTGGAGATTCTAATGATAGGCAGAATACCCAGGGATACGTTCCATTGGGAGAACCTGAAATTTCTTTCAGCGCGTAGCATAACGTCAGTGCCTCTTTTTAATTTATTCGACTGGTTGTAAGTTTTTACATAGTTGAAATCAGGATAGACCGGGGATTGCCATTCTGACCATTTGAATGTATTCTTAATTTCGTTAAAAGGTTTTTGAATACCGGTTGCGAACAGCCAATTTCTGGTTTTCAAGGATATTCCCGATACAATATCGTAGGTGCCCAGACTCGTTTGGTAATACATAGGGAATACAATGTTATTTCTGGAGGGATCAGAAATATCTGCATCGTTGGAAGGAATTTTTCCTCCAATGGTGAAATTCACATCGTATTTGTCTGTCGACTTGAGTGTTCTTGTCAGGCTCAGGGAGATATCGCTGAGCCCGCTGGTCTTTCCAAAATTTCCTTTGATGGCCTGATAGGGGAGCTTGACCTGAAAGAATGTTTTTCGGTTGATACTAAAATTCAGATCTGCAGTCGCTACATACACAATGGGCGAAGTGGTGGTCGTTCCCCGATAGAAACTCAACTCCATGGAGCGAAGTTTAAACTCAACTTTCTTATTGAAGGGCTGATCGGGCTTCATCGCGCCCATCGTACAGAATCCGGCATCGCTACACCCTTGACCGAACGCAGTTATGGAAAGGGTCACCGTAAGGATACAACACAGAATTCTTACCATATTCTAAATTCAGGATTAATATTTCCAAATTCAACCTCAAATTAAGAATTAATGCCTGAATGATCAGTTGCAGAAGTAAATTCTACATACCTAAAGACTGGTTCTCTACGGAAGCAAGTTCTACGATCTTTTCGTATTCAGCCGGATTAAGATCGTTGAAGAAATAATGTACTGGATTAACGTGCCGGTTGTTGATGAAAACTTCGTAGTGTAGATGAGGCGCGGTAGACAGTCCGGTATTTCCTACATATCCGATAAGCTCCCCGCGTTTTACTTTCTGACCTTTGCTTACTGCAAAGCCATGCATGTGTGCATAGCGCGTGCGATAGCCAAATCCATGATCAATTTCTACCGTTTTACCATAACCACTAAAGCTAACACTCTCTATGTCTATAACACCATCAGCCGTAGCGTAAATAGGAGTGCCTATTGGTGCTGAGAAGTCGATACCCGGGTGCATCTTCTTAACCTTATAAATGGGATGGAAGCGCAATCCAAAACCAGACGAAAGGCGGATTAATTCTTTGTTGCTTACAGGTTGGATTGCTGGGATGGCTGCAAACAGCTGTTCTTTGTTAACGGCTAATTGCACTACTTCGTCTTGCGATTTGGATTCGATGTACACTTTGCGTCTCAACTTGTCGACATACTCACTCAACTTGACGATGACATCACCGTTGGCAATACCTTTATTTTTAATATCCTCATATCTATCGACGCCACCTACACCGGCATTGCGAATCGATGATTCAATGGGCTCTGCCCCCAATACCGCTCGGTAGATGTTGTCATCGCGGTGTTCCATGTCGGACAGTATGGCATCCAGGTTTTCTACATCTCTACTTAGATTCTCATAATAGAATAGTAGTTCTTTGACCTCATTCCTAAGCAACAATTCCTTGGGCGATTCAAAATAGGCAGTGTATAGCAGCAACAAGCCAACAGCCATAACCAGGGTTAGCGAGAAAATACCCAGGGTGTTGAGTACGATGTCACCCGTGGTGGTTTTCACCCTTTCGTACTTACACGTTTCTGTATCGTAATAGTATTTGATTCTAGCCATAACTATTAAACATTTGCCGGTCTAAAAGGTTTGATTATCTCCTCATTACACACTAAAAATGGACCTTCCAGCAAATCAATGCAGTAAGGGATAGCCGGAAATACAGCATCTAAACACTGCCGGATCGCTTTTGGTTTCCCGGGCAAGTTTACAATAAGGGTGCCATTTCTAATGCCGGCTGTTTGTCTCGAGAGGATGGCAGTGGGTACATATTGCAGGCTTACTGACCGCATCAGCTCTCCGAAGCCAGGCATCATCATGGTGCAGACCGCCTCGGTAGCTTCTGGTGTGACATCTCGTTTAGCCGGGCCGGTGCCTCCTGAGGTGACAATCAGGCAACATCCCTTATTATCGGCCATGTCAATTAAAGTGGCTTCTATTAATTCTTGTTCATCAGGAATAACGGCATATTCCTTTTCCCAATCACTGACTAAATATTCCGAAAGTGTTTCTACGATTGCTTTACCAGGGAGGTCTTCATAGATGCCTTTGCTGGCACGATCAGAAACGTTGATGATGCCAATTCTTGCAATCATTCGGCTTTGTATATTATTTTTTCGGACCTGCCCTTTTTAAATACCTGCCGACCTTTATTGATTCCCCTCCTGATTTGTTTTTGGGCTTCCACAGGTAAGGCAATAATATCTTTGCACTCTTCTGAGCAACATCCATTCAATCGCTCAGCACACTCATTGCATTGGATGAATAGGAGATGGCAACCATCGTTTTTACAATTGGTGTGCGTGTCGCAAGGTTTACCGCATTGGTGACATACGCTGATGATGTCGTTGGAGATACGTTCTCCCAATCGTTCATCAAATACGAAGTTTTTTCCTATGAATTTATTTTCAAGCCCATGTTCATTTACCTGTCGGGCATATTCAATGATGCCACCGTTTAATTGGAATACATGTTGAAAGCCCTTGTGCTTTAGCCAGGCACTTGCTTTCTCGCAGCGAATACCACCTGTGCAATACATGACGATATTCTTATCTTTTTTGTCTTCCAATAATTTTTCAACCACAGGAAGGGAATCTCTGAACGTATCTACATCCGGGCAAATGGCTTCTTTGAAATGGCCCACTTCGCTTTCGTAGTGATTGCGCATATCTACTACGACCGTACCCGGATCGCTGGTGATTTTATTAAAATCTGTTGCGTTGAGGTGCTGGCCGGAATGGGTCACATCAAAGGTGCTATCATTCAACCCATCAGCGACAATCTTTTTACGAACCAGAATTTTAAGTTTAAAAAATGATTTTCCATCATCATCAATGGCTTCGTTTAGTCTCACGCCATTAAGGAAACTGATTCCATAAAGGAAATCTCGCAGGTTATTGAAGTACTCAGCAGGCACACTTATTTGAGCATTGATACCTTCGTGGGCCACATAGATTCTACCCCATACCTGAAGCCTGTCCAGTCCCAGATAGAGCTCATCTCTGAATAGAGCTGGGTTTTCTATTTGGTGATATTTGTAAAAAGAGAGTGTCTTTCTCTGATAAGGAATGTCTTTAAGGCGATCCTTAAGAATCCGCTTATCAATTCGGTTGTAAAGGGCCATATTAAAAAATGATAAAACAAAATTACGGATTAATTGGCTTTTCAGCAAGCTAACTATTTATAAGTCAGTGGATTGCTAATCAGCGATTTGTAGTGGCAGGTTCTAGTTTTCCTTTCAAAAGGAGGTTGTAATCATCACAGTCCAGGAATCCTTTTTGTTTGCAGTAAGGACACGTCTTGTAGGTATTTTCCATATATCCTTTCTTAACAATTACGGTTGAGCCTTTGCACACGGGACAGGTTACTTTTCCGGTAGGTCCACAGTCTATATCATAATCTTGCGATAGCACTTGTGCCGCCTGCTTCGATTGTTCCCTCTTTTCTTTTAATAATTCTGCTTCCGCTTTCTTCAGCCAATCCACGGCCTCCTGTGAGTATTGACCGGATGTGCCCTTAAGCTGGATGTACTTGTTAAGCCAATCCACGCTTTGTTTATATTTTCCTAAGTGGAAAGAGTTTTTTCCAAAATGATAAACAAGATCTGATGAAATGCTTCTCATAGACTTAAGCAGAACCCTGAACCTGTCATCAGCAGCCTGATACTCCCCGTTTGCTGACAGGTAAATGGCTGAATCTAATTGCGCACTTAATTTTTGTTGCCTGGCTGCTTCTTTTTGGATCTCGAAAGCTCGTATTTTTTCTTCTTGAGCTTGCGCCATAGCGGCAAACTGAAAGAAGAAAGTTGATAATATGATAAATAGAGTTGCTTTCACTGGGTAGTCAGTCAACAAATTTGGACTTGGGGAGGTCAAGCCATTCCAGTGTAGAATGACTAAAAATGTTTTCTTTGTCTTCATGACTGATATCCATCTCTTCAATAAACTTGCCAATTTCTAAATCTCCCAGAGGAAAGGGGTAATCAGAACCCAATGTTATCCGTTTTGTTCCTTGAAGTTTTATCACGTAATCCAGCATCATCGGATCATGTGTAATACTATCTACCCAAAACTTTCCTAAATAGTTTCTAGGATTTACATCATTGTCGATAGCCACGAGGTCAGGTCTGCAATTGAAGCCATGCT
>DATCZR010000095.1:0-4748 GCA_036525835.1 Cyclobacteriaceae bacterium | reverse complement strand
TCGCTTGGCCCTGTCTTTGAACCGCAGATTATTTCTGGATATGTCGTGATCAAACTTCCAATTCATCTCATCAATTCGTGGCTTCATTACTTCAGGGTGGGTTCCATCAAATGGTCTTAAGGCATCTATCTCCGAGTAATCAAATTTTTCAGCAGGACCCACATTTTTTTCTATCCATTCATCATCAAAATAAAAGTGATTGAATGAGCGCCTCTTCCCCTGCATCGCCCTTGGATCACGCACCCAGCCGTAGTGATAAACATAAGCATCGATCAACTTCGCGTTTAATTTGATATTTGGTTTTTTACGGAACCCCTGGGCATCCTTGTAAGAGGAGATTGATTTATCATTTTTGATAATCCTTACTTCCCTTCGATACCAGCGATAGGCATCTCCCACATAATCGTATGATCCATAAAAATGGAGGTAGTTAAATAGCAGTCCATCTACATTAGGATCACTTTGATACTTTTCCATGGCCGACTTGATGCTATCATGATATTTTTCATGCACCACTTCATCCGCCTGAATGTAAAAAGCCCATTCTGCGTCAGGTGCTACTTGCTCAAAAGCTTTGTTGGTCTCCAGTGCAAATGTCTGACCCCCTTCTCTTAATGAATCGTCCCAGGTTGTATCGATGATTTTGATTTTGGGAGAGTTGATGGATTGAACTAATTCTCTTGTATTATCCGATGAATTGCCTACGGCTACAACAAATTCATCACAGAGGGGAAGAATTGAAGTGATTGCTTCTACTACAGGGTAATCATATTGCACCGCATTACGGACAAACGTGAATCCGCTTACCTTCATGTGAGCGTTTCCGAGAGAGAAAGGTATTTATTGACGCCATTGGCACAGCTCCTAAGACGCTCATCAATGGTCCGATTAAGAATACCATCATTGACAGACAGCATATCCCTCGAATTCTCCGGATGGTATAGGTGATACCCAAATCCAGCAAATTTTAAGTTATATCTTCTAATCCCGGTATTCATTAATCTCACTGCCATTTCAGTATCTTCCCTGCCCCAGCCCACAATGTCTTCATTAAATCCATTGATGCGAATAAAATCTGATTTCCAAAATGCCATGTTGCAAGTCTTTGTCCCCTCAAGTCGATTCGTATTCCGTGAAACTACTTTACTGAGCATTGGAGAAAAAAAGTTATTGAATCGGTTTCTTATTCCTTTTTCAAAGAAAGACAATTGAAGTTTTCTGTTTTCGATTACTCGCCTGGTCGTCTCCCCGGAGAGCAGCACTCGGGATCCCTGTGTAAACCGCCCTTTCCAAGCTACTTTTCTATGCATTTTGATGAAATCTTTGTGGAGCACCATGTCACCATCAATGCTGATGACATACTCTTTTGTGGCCATGGCTATCGCCTTATTTCTAATCTGACCCGCCCTGAATCCATAATCTTCATGCCAACAATGAATAAGCCTTATCGGAAATTTGCTTTGGTATTCCTCAATGAGTTTTCTTGTCGCATCTTGAGATCCATCATCTGCTATTATTACTTCATCTGGCAATTCTGACTGATTCAATACACTTAGCAAAACCATTTCAAGTGCATCTTCTCTGTTGTAGGTGGAAATAATGAGAGAGGTTGTCAAAGCACAGTTGACCTCTCTTAACTTCGAATATTTATAAAAAACAAAATTCGCGTTGCAAACAGATATCAGGAGACCCTTATAACCATCTAGTATTCCTCTCTTTAAAACGAAACTTTTAATAAAGGCAAAAGCAGATTTATAGAAAATCTTGAATCCTGAAGAATGAATCTTATGACGGTGCTCCTTAGCGTAGATATCAGAATAGCGCTGGATTTTTTCAAGAAACTGAGTGATGTTGTCATAGGCATGGTGAAGCAAATCCCCCTTTAAATGAATCACTGTATGATCACCTTTCATTTCCACTTTCTCGTGAATACCCATGCCCATCCATTCACCAAGCCCCCTCTTCCATAATCTCAATTTCGTATCGGGATACCAGCCGCAAGTTCTTATCCACTCTCCAGCATAGCTGGAAAGCCGATTCATGGTGTACCCATCGTATTTAAATTCCTTTTTCTTGAGGTTCAGTAATGATTGGGTCAACTCATCAGAAAGATATTCATCGGCATCAAGAGATAAGATATAATCACACGTAGCCAATGAGGCCGCAAAATTCTTTTGATGAGCAAACCCCAGGAATTCATTCCGCACGAAAGTGACATTTTTAGATTCACAAATCTGTTTGGTCAAATCCGATGAGTAACAATCCACCACAATGATCTCATCAGCTATTGGCTGCAGGGAATCCACACATCGACCGATGTTGGCTTCCTCGTTGTAAGTGATAATAATGGCACTAATTGTGTTACTCATTCTAATAGTAATCTGGTGCAAAGGTCTTACTTGTGGCAAAACAAAACAAGCTAGCCCGGCCAAAAGCAGCGAGGTGCGAATTCCATAAAATAATTTCAGAAATGGCTAAATTGACGGATGTTACCCATTAAAAAATCTTCTTTAAGCAGCGATTCTGACCTTATTGAAAGGTTTAGGCTAAAAGACGACCAGGATGCCCTGGGAGAGCTATTTATACGTTACAGTGCTCTTGTTTATGGGGTTTGCCTTAAATACCTCAAAGATCGGGAGGAGGCCCAGGATGCCGTAATGCAGATTTTTGAAAAGCTGAATACTGCCCTCAAGCAGCATCATATCGGCCATTTCAAGAGCTGGCTTTATGTAAGCAGCCGAAATCATTGCCTAATGCATATCAGATCCTCCAAAAAATTTCAGAAACAGGAAACATCTGATGTTTTTATGGAAAATGAACTTGTTCTGCATCTGGATATTGACGACAATGGGAATGAACAAGATTTGGTAAAATTGGAAAAGTGCATTGAACAACTCAAAAGTGATCAAAAGAAATGCGTTCAATTGTTCTATTTGAAAGAGATGTGCTACAAAGAAATTGTTAGTAATACTGGTTTGAAATTAAACAAGGTAAAAAGTCATATTCAAAACGGTAAAAGAAATATCAAAAATTGCATGGAACAAGGTGGATGATTTAAAAAACCATATCGAGAAATATTTAAAAGGGAAATTAAGTCCATCAGAAATGCGCGACCTGGAGATGAGGGCGTTGCATGATCCTTTTTTAGCGGACGCATTGGAGGGAGCAGAATCCATTCACCCCAATGAATTCGCGCGTGATGTTGAAAGCTTGAATAAAAAAATAAGCGGAAGTAGGTCCGCCAGATATTGGCCATTAAGAATTGCAGCTTCCATTGCCATCATTCTCACCATAACTTTTATTGTAATTCAATTTTCACCAAGTACAAAGAATGACCAACTCGCACTAAAGCAAAACGAGATGGCAGAAGATAATCCGGCACCCTTATTTTCTGACACCATTGAAGCAGTCGAATCCAGTAAGGATGAAGACTTAGAACAAAAAGAAGAACCAAAAAATAAAACGGTTAAAAAGCCGGAAGTGAGTCAACGTGAAACTGAAAGCACTACAATAGCCCAAGAACCAAAGACACAAACCGAAACTCAAATAGCTCAATCTTCAAAACCTACTGAGGCTGATGAAGCGAGAGATTTGGCGATTGCAGAAGAAAGGGAGGAACTGGCCTCAAAAAGTATGGCCGAACAAAGTCTATTAACTGAAAAGGCCCGATCGCAAGAGCAAAACATTACTGCTTCACCTGAATCCATTTCGGGCGCCGGGGTTGCGAGAAAGAAAACAGCCAAACAGGATATGGCCGCTAAGGAGAATATCGAATCAGTCTCTTTCTATCAGCAATACCTCAAAACGAATGTGATCTATCCACAAGCTGCCCTGGATAGTAAAGTTGAAGGAGAAGTTACAGTTAGCTTTTTGGTAAGTCCTGACGGAACCTTGTCTGAATTTGTTGTCGAAAAGGGTATTGGATTTGGATGCAATGAAGAACTCATCAGGTTGATAAAAGCAGGTCCTGGCTGGGAAACTTCGTCTGCTCCGAAAAGGGAAAGTGTAACTTTTACTTTCGCGCTTCCCAATAAATAGGATTATTCTGACTAAGTTATTTTATTAGATTGCTATAAAATAATAAGCGAAAAACTAAACATGCCCATATTAATCTATTATCTCGTCAGTAATGGTCAGTGTGGTGCCATTCAATTGCGTACGATATTGTCGCAGGGGTCGCCAGGCCGGACCTCCAGTTGGCATGCCATCAGCAAATCCGAACGATGAAGTGCAGCAGGGGTCAAAAAGAAATAATCCTGAACTGTGAACTTCCACAGTAGCACAAGCTTCATTGGGATGAAAGGAGCAATTTCTTTCGTAAGCAAAGTATGAAGAAGCAGAATTCCGATAAACGATAATCCCTCTCACGCCTGCATTTTGATCATTGATGGCTTTGTATCCACCATCATTATTTAAAGCGATGTAATCGGGGAAGGAAAGATTAATGACAATGTCATCAAACGCTGCAAACGGAATGGGATCATCTACCAGATTAGAGTCGCAAGAAAAAATTATAGATAGAATTATTAAAAGCTTACTTATCCGGATAATCATAAAATCCTTTTCCTGTTTTTCGTCCCAGTAATCCAGCATTCACCTTCTGCTCCTGAATTCGGCTTGGCCTAAACTTAGGATTCTGATGGAAGGCATTGTACATCGAGGTGGTCACTGAAAAATTGGTGTCCACTCCAATCAAGTCCATGAGACGGAAGGGGCCCATTTTAAATCCCGATGACTGAAGAAGTTCA
>DATCZR010000094.1:0-3110 GCA_036525835.1 Cyclobacteriaceae bacterium | reverse complement strand
CATCGAGGGTAAGGAATATGTGGTTAAAGACGGTGATATCATGCATTTTAGGTTCAATGTCTAAATAATCCTTACATCATAAGGATGGATTTGTCTGATTTTTAGTATTTTAGCTATCCGTAGTTAATTTTTTTTGGCGGGGTTCAGGGTATTTTTTAGAGTTAAAATCCGCAGGCATTGAGAATCCGGATCGTTTTTTCACTTAAGAATAGAGGGGCCTACGTTCCCTTTCACCATCAGTTTATGTTGGCTCAAACCATCAAGGGCCTGATCATGATTGGGGGCGATAAGCAATTTGCCGATTATACCCAGTATAATTTTTCAGCACTAAAAGGACAAATCAAAATAAGCCGAAAAGGGCTTCATTTCTTCTCATCTAAGATAACGCTGGTTTTTTCTGCCGCTGATAAAGCATTTCTGGATTACTTCCTGGGCGTGCTTTTTGCCCAAAAAGATCTTACCATTGGCAACCTTCAGTTACTGCCTGAATCAGTGGAAAATGAAGATCCGGTTACGATTACAGACTCAGTAAAATTCCTATGTATTTCCCCCATAGTGCTTATGGCCGGATCCTTTAATGATGATCAGGCTAAGCGGTTTATCTCCCCTGAAGAAGACGAATTTTCTGACTTGTTATATGATTCTACCATTGCGAGAATGGAGGCGAGTGGAAAATTTAGCCCAGAGCAGTTGGCTGAATTTTATAAGTTTCAGGTTGTAGCTGACCGTGAGTATTTAAATCGCATTCAATCTTCTCACAAGAAATTTGCCCGGATATACCCACTCTATGATTCAGATGTAAAGTTTGAAGTAAGAGGGTATACATTCCCTTTTACCATGTATGCGCCACAGCCTGTGCAGCAGTTCGTGTATGAGCATGGTATTGGGTACTTCTCTCACAAGGGCTTTGGTATGCTGGATGTAGCTCATGCAGATAGCAAGACTTCAGACTCAGCAAACAAAGAGGAATACAATTACGCTTAGCGAGGATTAATAGAGAGCGGAAAATATCCGATCAACAAATCGGCATTAGGCTGAAAGGGTCTGTAGTAAAAAAAAACCTCGTAGAAATTCTCAGTTTCAAAATGACTTCCTTCAAAATAATTTGAGGGTAATTGTTTATCCTCAACTACATATTGATAATTATACCAACCCTGCTTCAATAGGATGGTGTTCAGGTAGGCGTCATTTTCTTCATTGTATTTCATTTCACTGTCCGAATTCTTGATCCACTGGTTAAACGCACTCAGCACAAAAACTTTGCCCTCGGATAACTTATTTGCCTTAAGTGTAAAGGTAACATCAATGTAATTAGATGCTGTTTCTGGATTTCCTTGGTCCAGATTTTCGATGTTGAATTGACCATTGATGTCGGGGTATTGCGCGTAGACCTGGTCTCTCCTTGAATAATCTGCCTGTATCCATAGGTGAGGGGGACGACTTGACTTATCGATTCGGTCGGTGTTTTGCCCCGGAAAATTAATAGATCTGAAATCCACGAATCTGAATTCATTGCCTGCGTTAAAGTATTTATCATCTCCGAATAATCTGTATTCCATTTGCTGAATATCGTCGCGTACGAAGCTTGGTCTCACGTTGAATTTGGCATTGTCCCACCGTTGGTTTTGTCGGATGACCACATGCACGGCCTCAAGAGGATTAAGTATCTCAATGCCCCGGTAATTGACGATGAAATTCAATTGTTGGTTGGTAGATCTAAGTGTTAAAGCCCCACTGGTTAAATTATCCTGAGCTAAACTAGTGCGCGGATCAAATACCATGAATCGTTGAGATAGGATTAGGTCAGTTTGTTTTCCATCGCGATAGACAATGAGTAAATAGTTACCGGGTAGTTTTACCCGTGGTAATTGGAATTTGTAGTGAACATATGGAATAAAAGTGTTGCTGGAATAGGCGTAGTCATTGACGTTGAACTCATTGTAGTCCATCATAAAATCCAGGTCCCGCAGGGCGGAAGGGGTCCAATCATACTGGCAATGAATAATTTTTGCGTAGTAACTGTTGATGTCATTTCTAAGATCATCGAATTCCAGGATCAGATCAGGCTGCCCTAACGAAGTAACAGCCGGGAGTAAGTGGCTTCTGTATTCTTGTTTATTGCTGTAAAGTTGAATTGACTTTATTTCCTTTTCGTAGCTCTTATTTTCATAGGAGAGTTTTTTCTTGGGAGTCTGCGGGATTAAGCTGAGAAGAATTGAAATGAATAGAATCATTGGGTAAATCTAAAGGATTAAAATCTCATTTATGAAGTAGCGACAAGCGCCATGCCAGAAAATCAAAACCTTAATTCCGGCTATTGAGCCAAATCAATCTCTTCAGCTATTTTTCCCCACTCGTGGTTTGTCTCTTCCAGCGATTTTTCAATGATATTGAATTCGGCTTGAACCTTTTGTAATTTTTCAAAATTTCCATACACATCGGGCTTTGCCATTTCCTCTTCTAATTTCGATTTCTTTTGCTCGAGTAATTCAATTTTGTTTTCTATGTCTTTTAATTTTTTATTAAGGTTTTTAAGTTGCTGCTGCTCCGAATTAGATGTATTTGTCTTTGGGCTTTTTACTTTAGGTTCTTTTTTGGTCTTTTCTGTTTTGGACTCCGTTTCCTTTATGTCTGCAATATTATTTCTCCAATAACTATACTCTTCGTAGGTGCCAGGGTATTCCTTTATCTCCTTGTTATCGATGTACCATATTTTATTAGCCACCTGACTGATAAAATGACGGTTGTGCGAAACGACAATGTAGCTTCCCTGATACTGCTGCAATGCCTGAATCAAAATATTTTCAGAAATAAAATCAAGATGATTGGTCGGCTCGTCCAGTAGCAGAAAATTGGCTTCGGATATCAGCGTTTTAGCCAGTGCCACTCTCGATTTTTCACCTCCGGATAGCACTTTTATTTTTTTAAATACTTCCTCATCAGAAAACAGAAAGCAGCCCAAAACACCACGAAGCTCTTGCTCGGTCTTGCCACTGCCTGCCTGCTTTAATTCTTCCAGGATTTCATTATCGAGATGTAGCGACTCCAATTGATGTTGAGCAAAAAAACCTTGAATAACATTGAATCCAACTTTTCTCTCACCTTCAATG
>DATCZR010000093.1:0-4352 GCA_036525835.1 Cyclobacteriaceae bacterium | reverse complement strand
ACTAATCACATTCATCATGTGCCTGTTGCTGTCTTTTGGTGGACAGGCTCAAATAGCGGATAGCACAAAATCTACCAAAAGCTATTGGCCAACGGGAATTCGCTTTGGCACGGATCTAATTGCTCTGGCTAAGATTCCATTATCAGAGGAATTTGATGGCTGGGAAGCGAGTGTGGATGTTGATTTGGATAGATATTACTTTACTGTAGAGTTAGGCAATTGGGAGAAATCAAAATTATCTCCAGTCCAAAGCTATTCCAACTCAGGAAGCTATTATCGCATTGGAGGTGATGCCAATTTTCTGCTTAAAGATCCGGACAGAAATATGTTCTTTGTTGGACTTCGTTACGGGCATGCCACTTTCAATGAGCAATTAAGTTATTCAATCGGTGATGTGGTGTTTGGAGACGTACAAAAGACGGTTTCCAATAAATCTATGCGGGCAGGTTGGGGAGAAATAACGGTTGGATTAAGAGTAAAAATCTGGAAGGAACTTTGGATGGGATACACGGCACGACTAAAGATGGCACCAACAGTAGGTACTACTGGAGAATTTATTCCTTATGATATACCGGGTTATGGCTTAGCGGCCAAGAAAAGTTATTGGGGATTTAATTATCAGCTGTATTGGAGATTTCCAATACGTCATTAATTCTTTTTAAATAGAGAATCAACAAATTCCATTTTGTTGAACACCTGAAGGTCTTCTACTTTTTCGCCCACACCCACATACTTCACCGGAATTTTGAATTCATCGGATATGCCAATGACAACACCTCCCTTTGCTGTACCATCCAATTTGGTTACCGCCAAAGCGGTTACATCTGTTGCCTTGGCAAATTCTCGCGCCTGAATCACTGCGTTTTGCCCCGTACTTCCATCCAGCACCAACAACACTTCATGCGGCCCTTCCGGAACCACTTTTTGAATAACCCGCTTAATTTTAGAGAGTTCGTTCATGAGGTTCACTTTGGTGTGAAGCCTTCCGGCTGTGTCTATAATTATGATATCTGATCCAAGTTCTACTCCTTTAGCCACAGCATCATATGCAACAGCTGATGGATCTGTGTTCATGCCTTTGGCCACCACCGGTACCCCTACACGCTCGCCCCAAAGTTTAAGTTGATCAACGGCTGCTGCCCTAAAGGTGTCAGCGGCACCAAGTAGCACTGAAAAGCCTTTCTTTTTGAACTGTGCGGAGAGTTTTCCAATGGTGGTTGTTTTTCCCACACCATTCACTCCAACCACCATAATAATGTATGGCTTTATTTGTTCTGGCTTATTAAAGTCAGTAAGATCTTGAGTGTTATTTTCTGAAAGTAAAGAAGCGATTTCTTCTTTCAGGAGGCGATCCAGTTCACCCGTGCCCAGGTATTTGTCGCGGGTCACCCGTTGCTGTATTCTGCCAATAATTTTTAAGGTGGTCTGAACGCCTACATCAGAAGCTATCAGTACCTCCTCAAGGTTATCCAGTACATCATCGTCAACGGTGGATTTACCGGCAATGGCTTTGCCTAGTTTTCCGAAAAAACTTTCCTGAGTTTTCTTTAATCCTTGGTCAAGGGATTCTTTTTTTTCTTTGGAAAACAGGTTACCGAACATGATTATTAAACTTGAGGAAACAAAAAAGTCCCTAAAAGGGACCTTTGAAATGGTTTTGAGCTTAAGTTATTTTTTAGCTAATGTCTCTTTAACTAATTCAGCAGGCACAATTTCTTCTCTGAAGGTATAGGCCCCTGTTTTCTCAGATCTTACTGTGCGGATGACTTTCGCGAAGTTCTTTCCGTCAACTTTTTTAAGGCTTGCGACAACTTTCTTTGCCATGGTTATTTAATTTCTTTGTGAACAGTATATTTCTTCATGATAGGATTGTACTTCTTCAGCTCAATACGCTCAGTAGTATTTTTCCTGTTTTTGGTGGTAATGTATCGGCTCATTCCTGGCAAGCCGCTAGTTTTGTGCTCAGTGCACTCTAAAATCACTTGGATACGATTTCCTTTTTTAGCCATTGTCGTGCTTTTTTATATTTAAATAGACAAGGTTCCTTTTGCTTTCGCCTCTTTCAAAACTGCCGTAATGCCTTTCTTGTTGATGGTCTTGATAGCATTAGCAGATACCTTAAGTGTAATCCACTTATTCTCTTCTGGTATGAAAAAGCGCTTCTTATGGAGATTAGGATAGAATTTGCGTCTAGTCCTGTTGTTGGCGTGAGAAACGTTATTTCCTGTATGTGCTCTTTTCCCCGTAATTTGACAAACCCGTGCCATATCTATTGATTCTGGTTTAATATACCCCTTTTTCAAAAGGGACTGCAAATATCGCTAAAAGAGGCCAAATTATCCAAGTTGACTCCAAAATAAAGACTCTAACTTTTGGCATGGGCCAATAATCGCCTTTTGGCCATCCCGAGGCAATTTCAATCTTATAATACGATGAATTTCCGCCCATAGGATTTGCCAGCAAAAGTAAATCTGGCTATGTACATACCGGGTGCCAATCCTTTGATTTCGAGACTCCTGGGTAAGTAAGCGCCAATAAAAACGGGATCTGAGATACGCTGCCCCATGATCGTGAATAGTTCCATAAGCACATTTCGGTCTGTGAGAATGGATAATGGCTCATTAGGAATCAATGGATTAGGAAAAATGGTAATGGCCGGCTCATCTGGCAGCTGCTCGCCTCCATCATTTTTTAGTAGTAGCATGCCTCCGCTAACCGTTCCCAATGCGATGGCGGGTTTATTGCTGTTAAATAAATTGATGGCTACAGGCTTTATTCTGGCTCCAAGGTTCTTGTTAAAATAGCTTTTGCTGAATGAATCGTAGATGAGATTTGAAATAGGCTGAGGTGAGTTCATGGTACCTCTGTAGTCACCATAGATGGTAAGGCGGCCATTTTGATCTCCTATGATTAAGTCCTGCCGTCCGTCATTATCCATATCGGCCACGGAGGCGTTGATATTGGTTCGGGTTAGGCTCGAGCCCAAGTTCATAAAGGTTGGGTTTTCTAATTCGAAATCAAATGAACCTTTAGGCCCTGAGTTACGCCAATATTCTAATGCCCCTGTTGCTGTGCCCACCAATAGGTCGACTATTCCATCTTGATCTACATCTTCGAGTAAAATATTTTCTGTACTTCCCACATCGAAATTGGCAGACTTTACTGCCAACTCATCAAATGAAAGTGCATCAGGTTTGTTGCCTGCAATGTAGAATAGACTCGTAGTAAAATTCATGGCATCAGACAGGAGAAAAGTTAAATCCATATTTCCATCACTGTTGATATCAATGAATTGAGGTTTCATGTTAAATCTGGAAAGCAGAGACAGTTGCAAGAAGTCTTGAGTGATTAATTTAAAGTAAGCGGATACAGGTGTTCCCACATTTTCATAAAAAGCAATTACTCCTCTGAAATTTTCGTTGCCGTAATTTCCGATAAAAAGATCCTGATCGCCATCGCCATCATAGTCGGTAAAGGCAGGGAAGGCGTAGTCTCCTACTTCAATCATCTCGTCTTGTAGGAAATTATCTTTGATGAAGGTAAAATTCGGATTCTGTGCTGAACCCGTGTTCTTGTAAAACCAAATTGATTTGCGAAAGGAGTTGTTTAGTCCGGTACGGGCATATCTTGCTGGGGATGCAATCAGATCGGGTATACTATCAAAGTCGACATCTTCATAAAAGGCAGCGGGGAATAGTGGCATGAAAACCGGTTTAGCAGACGGAAATGGAACGGCTGAATTCATATCAGCTACCTCAGTAGAGCCTTCATTCTTGAGTAAGAAAAGTGAGGGACAATCTTCTTCAGAGAAAAGTAAATCCTTGTTGCCGTCACCATCCGTATCTATCGTGAGTAAAGCCTTACCCGCATTATGGTTAGTTTTTCCTCCAGACTGAACGCAGGTTTGTCCGAAAGCAAAGCTATTACAGCTGCACTCCTCCCAATCGCCCCACCGCTGAGTGATGCGTACGTATTCCAGGGAGTCGCATTTGCCGTAGTTTTCCATACTCATGTTTTTATGATATTCTGCCGTACCTGGACTCACAAATCGCATATTGATGATGTCGATGTCGCCATCACCATCCATATCAGTGATGGTAGGGATATCATTTGTGCCTGGAAAAATATTCGTTTTAGAAAATCCTTGGGTAAGGATGATCTCGGTGAAAATGCCAGGCGTTCCCGGGGGAGCCAGGGGAGAGGGTGCCGCATAAAATTTTAGTTTTTCCCAACTCAAATTACCACCTGGCTGCGTGGTGTTCTGGTATAAAGAAATGCCATTGCTATTGGGCACGAAGATGTCTTCGAGTCCATCGCAGTTGTAGTCTCGCAGAAGCATCCATTTGCTGATG
>DATCZR010000092.1:0-7009 GCA_036525835.1 Cyclobacteriaceae bacterium | reverse complement strand
TTTTCCGGTTTTAAACCGCGTGCACCGCGGTGACCTTGCACATCAAAGAAGGGTAATTTTTTTTGTGACAAGGCTGCTGAGGAGGTCATGACCGATACCATTAGGATAAGTGTGACTAATTTCATCCTTCAAATATAAAATTAATTGGATTTGAACCACCATTTGATTCTTGCAAGGTCCTTGCAACTATTGGCAGCCGCATTGGTCTTTTTAATTATGGATAGCCATTCCTGGATTTATCATTTTTGACTAAATTATCTTTATGATCACCAACTACATTAAAGTCTCACTCAGGAATTTATTAAAGTACAAACAAAGCAATTTCTTAAATATCCTTGGCCTGGCCTTTGGCTTGGCCTGTTGTGTTTTATGTTATCTCCACATTCAATTTGAATTGGGCTACGATCGATTTAATACCAACTATAATTCTATTTATCGACTAGTCGCAGGCAATCCAGCTGAAGATCAATTTTGGGTCAAAGTAGCCGCACCTATGCCACCCACTTTCAAAAATCAAATTCCTGAGATAGCAGATTACGTGAGAATAACCAGTGTTTCTTACAATCCAAAGGTGCTGGTGGAGCAAGACAACAACACGTTTCTGGAGCCGTACTTCATGATGGCCGACCCTTCGTTATTCCACATTTTTACCTTTCACTCCATCCAAGGCGATGCTGTCAAAGCGCTGCAAGATCTAAACACGGTGGTAATCACCCGGTCTATAGCGAAGAAGCTATTTGGCGAAACCGATCCCTTAGGGAAAATTATCAGACTTAAAGACAACGAAATCGATTTTCAAGTGGGCGCTGTGGTAGAAGATGTACCCGCACAATCTCATTTTAGATTCGACTATCTCATTTCTTTCGAAAATCTTGACCGCATTCTTGGCGAGGGTCGTTCCAATTCATGGAACGCCTACAATTATTCAGCTTATGTTCTTCTCAATGACAAAGCCAGGGATAAAGAAGTTGAAAGTAAAATTCAAGCCGCGAAACTTACGCTACCCAATTCCACTGAACTTACTTTTGAATCTATCTACTTGCAGCCGCTGGAGAAAATTCATTTTCAATATAACCGAGGCAATCAACTCCCGTCCTATGATAAAAAATATATTTATGTGTTCATCACCATTGCATTAAGTTTACTGGCCATAGCTTGTATCAATTACATTAACCTGTCTATAGCGCTATCCATCAAGCGCATCAAAGAAATTGGTGTAAGAAAAGCAATGGGAGCTAACAGAACTCAGTTGGCATTGCAGTTTATCAATGAGGGCATTATCTCTTCGTTTCTCTCCTTGTTAGTAGGACTTATTTTGTTGGAAGCCTCTATCCCCTTAATCAATAATTTTTTTGGATCCAGCCTGTCCACTAATTATTCCGATTTCCAGTTTCTTGGATTCATTATCGGCACTACGCTTATAGTAGGTTTAATCTCTGGAAGCTACTTATCTCTTTATGTGAGTGGATATCAGGCCTCCTCCATATTAAAAGGCGGAGTGAAGAGTGAGCATAAAGGATTTGGCATTCAAAAACTATTGGTATTTGTTCAGTTTAGCATTTCTGCCATTTTGATTATCAGCAGCTTAATCATAGGCACCCAGATGAATTTTTTACAGCAAAAGAATTTGGGTTTTGACCATAGCCAAATTTTAACAGTACCGCTCAGCTCTTCGGTCACTCCATCACAGACACAGGAGTTAAAAAATCAAATCAAGCAATCGGCTATGGTAGATGATGTTGCAGCCTCCAGTTTTACCCCAGGTACTACCAACTGGAACCAGACTGTATGGTGGGAAGGCCAAGTGGAACCGGTGTCTATGTTTATTATTTCAGTTGACAAAGATTTTCTGCGCACCATGCATATTGAACTTCTGGATGGTGATATGGAGAAAATAACGGAAAGTCAGGGAACACAATATATTTTGAACCAATCGGCTGTAGATTTAATTGGATGGGACAATCCGGTTGGCCGTTCTTTTTCACCATATGGGGGAGGACGAAAACAACCTGTTTCTGGCGTTGTTGAGAACTTCAATTTCATGTCGCTTCATCATGCAGTAGCCCCCTTGGTATTACTGATTTCAGATGATTTAGCGCTCAATCAATTGGCCATAAGAATTAACGGAAATAACTGGATGGAGACAGTGGACGAGGTGAGTGCTATCTACAAGAAAGTATTGGGGGATATTCCTTTTGAATATTCATTTATGGATGACAATATCAACCGATTATACGAATCGGAATTAAGACTAGGAAGAATTGTTTCAAGCCTCACCCTTGTGGCCGTGCTATTCGCATTGTTTGGCGTATACGGATTGATCAGTTTCAGCATTGAAAATAAGACTAAGGAGATTGCGATACGAAAAGTATTGGGCGTGGCTCCCAAAGATTTGCTGATTATGTTTTCTAAAACCTATTACCAACTCATGCTCATAGCATTTGTCGTATGCATCCCCATAGTGTGGAAAGTAATGACTAATTGGCTCAGTAATTTCAGCTATCGTGTTGAGATGAGTATCATTTGGTTTGCTGTAGCCTTTCTGGTGGTGATGGCAGCCATTACGATAATTGGACTTATCAAATATCTATCCATAAGAGAGATCAATCCGGCTCAGGCATTGAAGAATGAATAGTTGGAAAGTCCACCCATAAAAAAAGGGGAGTGTAAACTCCCCTTAAATTATTTGTAGGTCAAGTCCTATAATTTAATACCAAAACACAAACCCGTTCTCAATCCAAAACCATCAAAAGCCCCCACATCAAAATTATCCGTTCCAGAAGTAACTTCGATACTTCCTGAAGAATAAGATGGTCCTAGAAAAATATCCAACACAATTTTTTCCTTGAAAATCCATTGCTTACCCAGGATCAGTCCACCACCGACTGCGGTGTATGTCCCCTCACTATTAAAGCTGTCCTCCGTCAGTTTGAAATTTTGGTAGCGAACAAAAGGAGCAACATAAACACCTTCGGGCGCCTCTGAATCGGATAGGTAAAATCGATATTCCGGGGTTATCCCAAACCCTTTAAAAGTTGTCCCCCCGCTTGATGCTCCCGTGTAGAAAAACCCCAATTGAAAACTGCTGCTTGTGTTGATGGTTTTTTCAAATTGCACATTGATCGTCCTAACAATAGGGCTAATAATATTAATCTTTAAAGTGCTTTGCGCTTTTGCCTCGTTAAACCCAAATGCAAACAGGATTACTAAAAGCGGCAGAAAATACTTTCCTAACAATAATGATTTTTTCATGTGTACTTAAGTTAGTTAATGGGATAAATAACCACAAACTATGCCATAAAAACAACAAATAGACGGCAATTTATGTGGTTTTCCATACCCGTGCATGAAAATCAATTACACGCGGCACAGCTTGAATCAAAAACCGCAGGATGAGCTTGGCATGAAAGTCAGCACGTCATTCATTTCAAAACTCAATGCACCGGACGGGCATTTTTTAATTTGATTCACGATCTGTTCCGTAGATGCACCTTCTGCATTTGCCCAGGGTCGCTTGTTGGGATCAAAGACTTGTGGCAACCCTTTAAAACAATTCATAGAGTGAATGCACTTGGCGGGCTGCCATACGATGGTTACTTCTCCGTTCGTATACCGCTTCGTGATATCCATCATGTGAATAATTTTTAAAGTGATGATATACTTCTTACAATTTAAGAAATTTTATTCAGCACAAATTCGCTTTGAGCCATTCTAAATCTAGGTGCCAGTTCTCTTTCTCTCAATGTGTCCGGCAATTGATCTGCCTCTCCCGGATATCCTATGGCCATGATGACACCTAATTCAATGTCCTCGCCAATATTTAAGTTTTGTCTAACCTGATTTCCATCAAAGCCTCCCATTTGGTGTACATTGAGACCTAACTCTGTTGCCTGAATGGACAACAGCGCATTGGCCGCACCTAAATCATACCTGGCGGAATTATTGGGTTTTCCGTTTCTGTCAAAATTCTTTTTAGCTAAACTGAGCACAAGCAGTGGTGCATTTTTAGCCCAGATTTTATTGCCCTCCATAAGAGTGTCAAAAATCTTATTCCACAATTCAATGTTTTCCCGGGTGGCATAAATGTATCTCCAGGGCTGCTCATTCATACTTGAAGGAGCCCAACGAGCCGCTTCAAACAATGCATTGATTACACCCTGTTCCACTGATTTATCTGCATAAGCCCGACCACTTCTCCTCTGCTTGATTACATCCGAAATAGGGTATTCAAAATTTGACGTCATTTTCATTTTAATAAAAATTTCCTACGTAAAACAATAATTAAGTTGACATGTTCAATCTATTCTTCAATCAACACGCCCATTTTTCCCATCTGATAATCACGCATGGCTTCCATAATCTGCGTTTGTGTGTTCATAACAAACGGACCGTGGGTTGCCACCTCCTCGTTGAGTGGTTTACCCGTTAAAAATAAAACCCGGGTGTCCTCCAGCGCCTCGATTGAAATGCCTTCCCCATCATTTTTAAAATGAACCAAATGGAGTTCTTCAACCAGCCCAAAACCATCCACATTTAATTTGCCATCTAATAGGTAGATAAGCGCATTGTGATCTCTGGGAATGGGAATTGAAATTTTTCCGCCCTTCCCGCATTCCAACGTAGCTACATTGACCAATGCCTGAGAAGGTATTGGTCCTTTAATTTTCAGTATCTCTCCCGAAAAGACGTTAACTGTTACCTTATCATCTTCACTCTTTTTTGAAGGAACATCCCTTGCGCTAATTGGAAAATAGGAAGGCTGATCCATTTTATGTCTGGCTGGTGTATTGATCCAAAGCTGAATAATTTCTTGCCGACCTCCGATTTCATGAATATCATGGGATGGTCTTTCACTATGGATGATTCCCATTCCTGCATTCATCCACTGCGCACCTCCGGCATAAACCACACTATCGTTTCCTCGGCTGTCGCGATGATGAACAGCACCTTGAAAAATAAAAGTGACCGGAGAAAATCCACGATGGGGATGCGGTCCCACTCCTGCTTTATCCGGATCCACATGTTTTGGCGCTTTCACATTGGCATGATGCAACAAGAGAAACGGATCTATTTGTTGTACTTGTTGCGTTGGCAGTGGTTGTCTGATGGGTAATCCCCCCATATCCACAGCATGTGCATATAATAATCGAGCTACTGATCTATTCTTCATTTTATTTTAAATTCATGGGTACTTCAACTGTTAAGACTTCAGAACTTGAATTAGCTGAAATAGAGAAGCTATCTGTTTCCCATATTCCTAACCCATCTCTTTTATTAAGTTGTTGACTGTTTACAGTCACTTCGCCATCAATTACAAACAGGTAAACCCCATTGCCTTTTTGTTTTATGGTATATTCAGTTGTAAATCCTTTTTCCAAATTGGCCAAGTGAAGCCATGCATCCTGATTAATGGTAACACCCTTCCCATTAGATAGTGGGCTTACAATTTCCTGCCATTTGTTAAGCCGATCTGCGGGATTGAATGTTTTCTGATCGTAGCGTGGTTCAATGTTTTTTACCTTGGGGAAAATCCACAATTGCAAAAAGTTTACTTTTTCTCCTTTATTCCTATTGTATTCTGAATGTTGCACCCCGGTGCCAGCACTCATGATTTGTATATCGTTTTGCCTGATCGCCGTGGTGTTGCCCATGCTGTCTTTGTGCTCCAGGTCACCTTCCAGGGGTATGGAGATGATTTCCATGTTATCGTGCGGATGGGTGCCAAATCCCATTCCTCCTTCTACAAAGTCATCATTTAGCACTCGAAGCGCACCGAAATGCATTCTTTCGGGATTGTAGTAGCCGGCAAAACTGAAGGTGTGGCTGGTGTCGAGCCAGCCGTGGTTGGCGTAGCCCCGGGTATTTGCTTTGTGAACGATTGTCTTCATTTCAGTCAAAATTAGTCCATTATACATGTTTAAACGTGAAATATTTAATAAAGATACATACAATTATTGTATATACAAGTATTTTAATAGGGATTCAATCGTGGGCTCCTTCATTCAACGCCATTTTGATCCCCTTGTTCATGCCAGAAATAGGTGCTAGCTTTCTCATAGCCTATTCCTCAACGCCAATGAGAAATTGCTGCACCCTGCTCTCATTACTTATTGCCGCGGGTTATTTTTATTCGTGCAGGGAAAAAACGAGCCAATCTCAAGGGCAAGAACCCGTTGTGCAACTGGCGGATACCCTGTCAGCTCCAACAGCTGATTCCTTATTTCAACTTGGTAAAGCCGCTGAAAGCAGGGCACAAAAAGATCACGCTATAGCCTACTACGAGCATGCGCTGCAGGTGCGCGAACTGCTGCCGCCAGACTCCACTTTAGTTAGCAATTACCTGGCGATCGCAAATATCTATTTAGAGGACTTTGCCTATGAACCCGCCAACCATTACCTGGAGAAGGCCCGACTGGCAGGTAATGGATTGCATCTTGATCCTTACCTATTGGCTGACTTGAATTTCAAAAGTATCGATGCCAGTGTAAACCGATCCGACTATCCTACTACCATTTCACTGTTACTGCATAACCTCAAACTTATTAATCAGCATTTTCCAAATGACTCAAGCTTATACGCGAAGAATTATTACCTGTTTGGTGTAAGTTCCTATTCCATCGCTCGGTACGATGAGGCTATTTACTACATCAACAAGGCAATATCCTTCGTGAAGAAGGGTGACCACGAGTTGCTGAGCAAGTACTACACATCCTTGGGTGTTTACTTTCAATTTAATGGCAAACCCCTTGAAGCCAACCTTTACTACAACCGGGCGATAACCGCCACCTTGAAATATGATTCTCTTCTTTCCAACCGCATGGCCATCATCTATGTACAAAAGGCCTCGGCCTTAACCGATCTTAAACTGTATGACTCGGCTCAATTTTATTTGACCACCAATTTACGCATCAGGAAAAATGTGTACGGTGAAAAAAACATCAATACCTACGGTGCCAAAATCTCTCTCGCTGACTTGTATTACGAAACCAATGCGCTTGACTCTGCCGTA
>DATCZR010000091.1:0-13327 GCA_036525835.1 Cyclobacteriaceae bacterium | reverse complement strand
AACGGCACAGGTGGCGATGGATAATATTTACAAAGCGCTGGCACAAGAAGGATTTGCAAGGATAGAATTTAACAAACCCAATAATGATGACAAAACCGATGTGATCATTGGTTGTCACTCGGTGGGCAACTGGGGTCATGGCATTGGACCGAGCATCGCGCACTTCAATCCGGTGCGGTTGACCTATACCATCAAGCCTAGTAACCTTTTCTCTATAGAACTATTTGCTTACACGCCATTACCGGAATGGGGTGGCAAGAAGTTGCGTATTCCTTTGGAAGATGATGCGATCGTAACGGAACGAGGGGTGGAATGGTTGTACCCGATTAATCAGAGAATACTAATTATTAAGTAAATTAGGATTCGGTAATTAGTAGGTTTTGAGGTTTGCAAAGTATGACCTATCACAAACCTGATGTGCAAGGTATAGCACGGATAATAATCCTATCACTCTGCCTATTTTTCCAAGCATTAAATGGGCAAAATATGATCCAAGGCAATATTGTGGATGACGTTACAGGGAATCCGATTGCCGCTGCAAATGTATTTTTTGCCAATACAACGATTGGAACGAGTAGCGATCATACAGGACTTTTTCAATTAGCAGGATTTGCCAGTGGTAAGTACGATTTTTTTGTTCAGTTCATAGGATAAGAGCCTTTTCAACGATCGATACAATTCAATGGAAATGATCACGTGGTGTTAGATATTTGCCTTAAGGAAAGTACCGTTGTGCAAAAAATGAAGACACGGCCAATTTATGTAGACAACATAGCAACTGAATCACTCTCGGGGCCTGAGCTTTCAGATTCCACACATCTTGGTTGGACTTTCTTTACCGGGATATTGGCTGTTGAGACCAAAAAACAAGAGGATGTTGTCTATACGTTGATGCTAAATAGATGGCCCTCACGCCAACAATCTAAGTTACGCATTCGAGAACCCATCAGGATTTATCCAAATGGCTATTATGAGAATTTTAGGGATGTGTTTGTAGAAAATTATTGGTCATGGTCAGAAAAAGTAGGGGCACTATTACCGTTAGATTTTAAGCCACTGGAAAAGTAAAGTCTACAAAGAATGATTTTTAGCAAGTAGGGAATTATTCATTTGATGATCTTTTAAAATGATATTTCCCATCGACCGGCCTGATCATCATGTTGGTAATGAAACCCAGAACCAGCAGCGCAGCCATGATGTACATGGTGAATGAGTAAGCCTGAGCAGGAGGTAGGGCTACCGTGTCAATCTGATAAGCACGCAAGTAGTTGATCAATGTCGGACCAAAAATCGCAGCGAGTGACCATGCCACTAACAGTCGGCCATGGATGGCGCCCACTTGCATCACGCCAAACATATCCTTGAGGTAGGCGGGCACCGTTGCAAACCCACCGCCATACATGCTGATGATGACACAAAAGGTGATAATGAACAACATAGGGTTGCCCAGGGTGCCAAGGGTGGGTATGGCTATATAAAGCAATGCACCGAGTAAAAAGAAAATCGCATAGGTGTTCTTTCTTCCAATTTTGTCAGAGATGGAGGACCAGAAAAATCTGCCGATCATGTTGAAAAGGCTTAGCAGTCCTACGAAACCTGCCGCTGCTGCAGCATTTACGGCCAGGTCTTGTCCCACCGTTTCAATTGAAAACATTTCCTGAATCATGACTGACGCCTGGCCTAACACACCAATGCCGGCTGTCACATTGAGCATGAGTACCACAAATATCAACCAGAATTGAGGTGTTTGAATAGCGGTGTCTGCATCCACTTGTGCGGTGGTGATCATGGCACTTGGTTCTTTGTGAGTTACAGTTTTTTCGGGCTGCCAGTTGGCAGTGGGTACGCGCACGGTAAAAACCCCAAACATCATGATCACAAAATAGATTAGTCCCATGGCGATGAATGTTTCAGCCACGCCTACTGAGTGCGGACTTTTAAATAAATTCATCAGCGAAACAGACATAGGCGAAGCAATCATGGCTCCTCCACCAAATCCCATGATGGCCATACCGGTCGCCAATCCGGGTCGATCGGGGAACCATTTGATCAAGGTAGAGACAGGGGAGATGTAACCTAATCCCAAACCAATGCCACCAAGCACACCATGACCCAGATAAACGATCCATATGTTATGGAGGTAAACGCCCAGTGCAGCCAGTCCAAATCCGGAGCAGAAGCAGACTGCCGATGTGAACATGGCTTTACGTGGACCAACTCTTTCCAACCACTTACCAAACACGGCGGCAGATGCGCCCAGCATAAATAAGGCGATGCTAAAAATCCAACCTAGGGTAGTTAGCGTCCAATCATCGGGTGCGGATTCGGTAATGCCCACAATACGGGTCATTGGTTCATTGAACACACTGTACGCATAGATTTGTCCGATGCACAGGTGGATGCTGAGAGCTGCTGGAGGCACCAGCCAGCGAGAGTAGCCTGGTTTGGCAATGGAGTGGTCGCGGTCAAGGAAGGATAGCAGGGCCAAGGATAATACTGTATTTGGTTAGGTGACAAGATAGGAAAACTGCCGTAAAGAGAAATGGCTACTTAGATTGTCACAAGGATTGGAGCTAAGTAATTCTTTGTCTTGGATGAATTTAAAAAAAGAAATATTTATCAGGTGTGTTGCTACTATTGATAAGTAGTGTAAGTGTTAATTGGTATAAATTAAATGGATTCACAGTATATTTATAAGGTTATGGTTGTTGGTTTAAATAAAAAAGAAGTTGCCGAAAGACTTGCTTCATTTGGCTTTAATGAATTGCCTTCCGAAGCGCCTAAAAATATTTTTGGAATAGCGTTAGCAGTAATCAAAGAACCGATGTTTTTACTGCTAATTGTATGTGGTATGTTGTATATAGGTTTAGGCGATGTAAATGAAGGGCTCATACTCCTTTCAACTATTTTCATTATCATTTTCATTACCTTCTATCAATATCAAAAAACTGAAAAAGCATTAAGTGCTCTTAAAAATCTCTCTTCTCCAAGAGCATTAGTCATCCGAGACGGAAAAGAATTAAGAATTGCCGGAAGGGAGGTAGTGCCAGATGATATCATTATTCTAAATGAGGGGGATAGAGTTCCTGCTGATGGAATTTTATTTGATACCATAAACCTGATGGTGGATGAGTCAGTGCTGACAGGCGAATCTGTTCCCGTCTTAAAATCTGTTCAACAAAATGTGGCGAATCCACTTGGTCATGTTTACAGCGGAACGCTTGTGATTCAGGGCAAAGGATTCTTGAAAGTATCCGCTACGGGAATACATACTGAGTTTGGCAAAATTGGACGCTCGTTAGTAAATATTGAACAGCAGGAGACCCGTATGCAGATTGAAATGAAATCTTTAATACGGAATCTATTTCTTTTCGGAGTAATAATTAGTGTTGTAGTCGTTGCAGCATTTTATGTAGTCAGGGGTAATTTTATTTATGCATTATTAAATGGCCTCGCAGCCTCAATGGCCATACTTCCAGAAGAATTTCCGGTAGTGCTTACGGTTTTTCTTGCCTTAGGCGCGTGGAGATTATCTAAAAAAAATGTGCTGACCAGAAATCCTTCAGCTATCGAAACTTTAGGGGCATCTACAGTTTTATGTAGTGATAAAACAGGCACCCTCACTCAAAACATAATGGAGGTGTGTGTAGTTTACAACAAGAGTAAAATATTTACAAAGGATAAATTTTCTGAAAGCACAGCCCAAATTTCGGAAGTTTTGAATTTTGCTCATCTGGCTTCACAGGAGAAATCCAGCGATCCAATGGAAAAAGCTATCCGTGATGTAAATCAAAGTATCAATAAAGACTTTGATGATTCTCACCAGTTGCTCAAAGAATTTCCGTTAAGTAAATCACTGATGGCGATGACCAGGGTACTAAAGAAAAGTACAGACAAAAAAGTTATAGTTGCAGCCAAAGGCGCACCTGAAATCATTTTCAAATTATGCCATTTAAGCAGCATGGAAACTGAAAAATATTTAAGGATTGTTGAATCGATAGCTGAAAAAGGACACCGCGTTATTGCAGTTGCCAATTCTTCTTTGCCAACTGCTATGATGCCCAACTCACAAAAGGATTTTGACTTTGAGTTTCAAGGATTGATAGGTTTAGAAGATCCAGTACGCCCTGAAGTCCCTCAAGCCATTCGTGAATGCAGCGAAGCAGGTGTAAAGGTTGTCATGATTACTGGGGATTTTCCATCTACAGCTAGAAGCATTGCTCAACAAATTGGCATGAATCAAGATGGAAAATTAATGACTGGAGATGAACTAAATGAATTGACTGATCAAGATTTAAAGAAAAGAATTTCCGCCATAACTATTTTTGCCAGAGTAGTTCCCGAACAAAAATTACGAATAGTAAGAGCTCTTCAGGGTAATCATGAAGTTGTAGCTATGACAGGTGATGGTGTAAATGATGCGCCTGCACTAAAAGCAGCTAACATTGGAATAGCAATGGGCAATAAAGGAACTGATGTTGCCAGAGAAGCATCTTCTCTGGTTTTACTGGACGATAATTTTGCTTCAATCGTATCGGCCATACGGTTGGGAAGAAAAATATTTGACAATCTTCAAAAAGCGATGTCATACATTATTGCCATCCATATTCCTATAATTGGATTGACATTACTTCCGGCTTTTATTTCTTCAGTACCTATTTTATTAATGCCATTGCACATAGTTCTACTAGAGCTAATAATAGACCCTGTATGCTCTGTTGCTTTTGAGCACGAGCAAGAAGAGCATAACATCATGACACGAAAACCAAGAAATTCCCAAAATAGATTTTTTGGACCTGGTAAAATTATCGCAAGTGCATTACAAGGCCTTCTTCTTTTAAGTATGACTATGACAATTTATTTTCTTTCCATTAGTGAAGGCCATTCGAATGATGAAGTAAGGGCAATTGCATTTTCATCTTTAGTTATCGGCAATGTCTTCTTAATTCTCACTAATCTTAGCAAAACTAGAAATTTTATCGAGGTTATTTCTGAGAAAAATTGGGCCGTGTGGATAATACTTACAGCTGCTATTATTATGTTACTAATTATTATTTCGATTCCATTTTTACAGCAGGTATTCAGCTTTGAATTTCCAGGTTATCGACATTTTGTATCATCACTTGTTGGTGCCAGTTCAGTTCTAGTCATTCTTGAGACGGTAAAATACTGGAAGAATAGAGGGGTAATCCAATTATCGGTATAAGCGTTTATTATTTAGGTAAATGGCTCTTATAAGAGCAAGAATAGTCTCTTTTTGAATATTAACATTCGCAAAAGGGCGGCCTGGTTGCATTTTATGTTATTGGAGATAGCAAGCCAAAAGTAAATTCCTGGGGTATACAAATAGGTAATTCCAGCAGAAATCAGGGAGAACTTTCGGGAGCAGGAGGAAGGCTGGGGAAGAATGAAAGCAAAAGTGAGCATAAAATCCTTAAAATGGGATACGGCCATCTGGTATGACAGCAAATTAAAAACATACGTGCTGCCAGTATCAGAAACAAGACCGGCTTAACGCGGGATGAAGAAATTTCGGTAAGTGTTTCACTTAATCTATGTATGAAAGGTCTTTTCTCAGGGTAGCGTTAATTGTCTTTGCGAAGCTACTCAAAAATAAAGAAGATTAGATATCATTGGGGAGTAGGATATTTTCTACATTGAAACTAAGTATTGCTACTAGGGACACTATTTGATTAATCGAAATGATTTACAGACTGATCATATTTCTGGTGCTCAATTTTGGAGCACTTGCTATAGGAGGATTATTTACCAGCAAAGGCGTTTCCTCTGATTGGTATGCTGAATTAGCGAAGGCTCCATGGACACCTCCCGGTTGGGTTTTTGGTGCTGCCTGGACCACCATTATGGTTTGCTTTAGTATTTACATGGCGTTTGCCTGGCCTGAACTTGAAAACAAGAAACTACTTATTGGGCTATATGCTATTCAATGGATTTTAAATATTGGGTGGAATCCTGCCTTCTTTTATTTTCATCATGTATTGTTTGGTTTGGTATTGATCACTATGCTCACTTTACTTGTCGGATTCATGCTATTCTTCTATTGGCAAGAACTGAAATTTATTTCCATTTTAATAGCTCCTTATTTAGTTTGGCTAATTATTGCCACTTCACTGAATGGATATATCTTATTGAAAAATTGACCTAGTCTACTCAATTTCGGTATATCAATATCTTAAACCTTTTCTTACTTAAGCGCGAGAAAAAACCAAAGGTGAATACTTTGAATTGCCCCAAACTGGTCATTGAAATAGCTAATATTCCAATTAAATGTATTTATAAAAAGAAAAACCCCATGTTGCCACGGGGTTTTATAATGAGGAGTTGGGTTTTCCTGTAATTACCTATTGCTCATATTTTTTTAATTTTATTTTACTCACTGCTGTCTTCAAATCAATTTTACTTTTGTCAAAATCGGACAAGACAGATGCGTCTACGCTTAAGTCAATTGCCTTGGGCATATTACATTCTTTGCATTCGGTCAGGTTTACTTTGAACATCATTATCTCAGTGGGTTGCAAACTTTTGACAGTACGACCATAGTTAATGATATTCTCTTTCAGCCCCTGCTCGAATTCAGGATATAACGACTCCACTTTTTCGTCGCGTTCTTCTTTTGTCAATTTATTCAAACCTTGTGTCTGAATGGTATAAAGTCCATCATCAGATATGGATGAATAAACTTTCATGCTCACAATTACGCCAAAATTTTTCAATTTTTCGTAGTTGACACCGCGACTGTTTATATAGTAGGTATTCGATAAATCTGACTTGTAAAGCCTTTCGAAAATGCTCACTAACAATTCCAGATCGGCTATTTTCTCGGTGTTGCTTTCCTCTTTGGATATGTTGATTTTAGAAACCAGTTGTGCTCTAGTGAGACTTCCTTTCTTAAAGCTGTTGATGTCACTTTTCAATGCCTCTGCGACAATGCCTACGTCTGATTTGCGCTTATTAAAATAAGCCAACTCATTGGTGGCTATTGTTTTTTTGGTGGTCAACATGATGTGATCTGTTGGCTTAAGTTGTCCTATCAAGTCAGCGTAGTCAGCAATGAAAGTCTGCATGATTTCTATAGTTCGTTTGCTGCTTGCTTCCTGTATGCTGTCCAAGTTCATTGTTTTTCCTTCCGATCTTTTCATACCTGCAATCATCGCCTTGTCATCGGGCGAAATGGTATACGTAAAAGAAGAGCCACCATCACCCATACGCTCAAGAAGTACTGCGGTTTCCTGTCTATCCCGCTCTAAGATATAGAGTCCTTCAGTGGCTGGTAAGTTGAAAATGACGCCATAACCTTCTACATAACTGCTTCTTGAATTTCGACCGAAGAATAAGGATCTAGATCTGTCACTGCTTTGGCTGGAAAGCGTGTTAAGTATATTCTCGGCAATTTCCAGGTCTTGCTTCATCCGGGCTTCGTCTATCTGAGCCTTTGATGTGGTGATGAATGTACCAACCATAAGCAAGGCGATTACTACTGTGTTTATTTTTAAAATATTGCTATACATATTGTTAATAATTTTGATTGTTTACGGTTGTGATAATACTTGCTAAAATTTGGTTTGTTTCCTGTAGGTTGGTTTCGGTATTGTCTTTTAGTCCATTAAAACTGGCTTGAATCAGCCTCAAATCACTTTGGCGTTGGTTTTCCAAATATTGAGAAAAATCGGTGAGTACATCGTTCATTACCCTTTGCTGTTGAGCATTGGATAGACTGAACAAGTTTTCAATAACTCTTCTATTCTCGTCCCTCATCTGGCTCACATACATCTGAATGACATTATCATTCATTTCTTTAGTTCTTTCCAACAAGGTGTTAATGGTACTGGCTCGCTCTCTGCTTTGGCTGGCGAGCTCAGCGTTAAAGTGATTATTCATGTCTTCCATTCTACCAAGCACATCTTTGTTATTTTTGGCTATTGCCTGTTGAACTAATTGATCAATGTCAACAGTATTGGCAGGCTGATTGGAAGGCATGGCTGCTTCACCGTAGCCGATGCTCAACGATTGGTTGGAGTAGGTGATTCTAAAATGGGTAAAGTATCCCACCAACATGACAATGAGGATGCTGGCCGCTATGCCCATGACTATTTTAAGCATGGGAATGCGGGTATTTCCGTGTTCAACTACTACCACTTTATCCCGATTGAAAACAAAAGTAGGAGGGGTCACTTCCAGGTCAGGTAGCTTGCCTAATACTTTCAAGGTATTCTGCAGCTCTGCCACTTCTCTCTGCGCAGTTGGGTTTTCACTGAGATAGCCTTCCACTTTATTTTTTTCTTCTTGCGACAACTCGCCATACAGGTAAGCTATCAACGTATCTTTCCCTGGTTTATAATTCATAATACACTGTTTCTTTGGTGATGTTCTTTTCCGTAAATAATATTCTCAGTTGATTTAGGCCTGCATAAAGTCTGGTCTTCACTGTACTTTCTGACAGGTTCAATATTTCAGCGATCTCCCAAAACTTAAGTCCCTCATACTCCTTCATAATCACAATTGTTTTTTGCTCGTTGATTAGTTCTCCAAGTGCCTGCATGATTAAACCAGACAACTCTTTTTGTTGAAAGGAACGCTCTGGATTAAACTCATGGTCGACGGCTTTGGTAGTGGCAACCATCCTTACTTCTTTATCATTTTTACTTGAAACCGTAAATGAAACAACCCGGTTTCGATTTTGCCTGCGTTCCTCCTGGTGGCAAAAGTTGGTGACTATTTTATATAACCATGGCTTAAACTTGTCAGTGTCCTCCAGTTGACCGATGTTTTTATACATAGAAATAAAGGTTCGCTGAGATACCTCTGTGGCTAAATCATGGTCATTGAAGTATTTGAACGCGTAATTGTAAATGCGATTATACCACAGACCCACCAGCTTATTAAGTGCTGTATCGTCACCTTCTTTGGCACTCATGATCAATTTATCGGCATGAACCATGGCTATATCGAGAAGTGTTTCGGCATACATAAAGTTAGTCGATCATTTATAATTACTTTGACACACCACTTACTCACTCGTTATCCATCATTTTAAGTTTCAGATATAGGATGCGTGTCACTCCAAGAAAGTTTGCATCTGCAGCATAATTTTAAGAATTATTGCATAATCATGGTTTCAATCATAAAAACGGATGCTTCCCATCGCGATTTTGTGGCTTTGGTTGACCTCTTGGACCAGGAATTGGCTGAGCGTGATGGTGAAATGCATGCCTATTACCATCAATTTAATGAGATCAGTCGCATCAAATTTGCCATTATTACGTATAAGGATGGAATACCTGTGGGATGTGGAGCCTTGAAAGAGTTCGAGAAGGATACACAAGAGGTGAAGCGGATGTATGTGTTGCCTGAAATGAGGGGCCAAGGTATTGCATCCGGCATACTGAAAGAATTGGAGCACTGGGCCATGAAACAGGGATACAAGAAATGCATACTGGAAACAGGAAAAAATCAGCCAGAGGCAATTGAACTATATAAGAAAAGCGGATACAAAATCATTGCAAATTATGGTCAATACATAAGCATTGAGAATAGTGTTTGCTTTGAAAAACTACTGTGATACGAATCGAATCTTTAAGAGTCATTGCATGAAGTATGGAATACTTTCTCCTTTCCATTTATAATTTCTATACCACAACTTTAAAGCAAGGAGATAAATTGTCAGATTCTGAGCCTTACTTTAGCGCTGTCATCGTAAGTCCTGCAATTCCAGACTTTTTATAAATGAGAAACATTATAAGCAATGGAATTTTATAACTGCAGGCACTGCTATCAATGATTCATATACTATAAACTAACAAGTAAATCAGCATCAACATGTTTAAAAACCTATTTATCGTTGCCATTCGCAATATTTTTAAGGAAAAGATTTACAGTGCCATCAATATTCTGGGGCTCACCATTGGCATCACCTGCAGCATGTTCTTGCTGCTGTATATACTGGATGAGTTGAGCTACGATCGCTATCACACCAAAGCAGACAAAATCTATCGCATTGTCTCCAATATCAAGGAAACCGACAATGCATTCACCTGGGCAGTGGCGCAGATTCCCTTGGCAGATGAATTGCGAGATAATTACCCTGAAGTAGAGAACGCAGTGAGGTTTTTTGGGACGGGGCGAAATCTATTTAAAAATGGAGAGCTTCAATTTTACGAAGAGGAATTTTACCTGGCTGACTCAACCGTATTCGATATGTTCGACTACGAGTTTATCAGTGGCGAAAGGAATACCGCCCTGGACATGCCATTCAGCATTGTAATAACCGAAAGCATTGTAAAAAAATATTTTGGTAGTGAAGATCCTATGGGCAAATCGATACAAAATCAACAGAACGAAGAGTACAAGGTAACTGGTATAATCAAGGATGTGCCTGAGAACTCTCATTTTCGTTTTGATGCTTTGCAGTCAAGGAATTCAGCTCCGGATTATCAGGGGTCATGGGGAAATTTTGGTGTATATACATATATAGAGTTGCCTCTTGAATATGATGTGGCCAAGATGTACACCGGTTTAGATTCAATCATTGCGCAAAAGGTGGAACCTATTTTTAAGGATGCTGGTGTGAGCATCAGTTACGAATTGCAACCGATAGCTGATATCCATTTGCATTCCAAGATTCAGGATGAAGCCGAATCAGGAGGAGACATATCGTACATATATATATTCGGGGCGATTGCCTGCTTCATGATTATTATCGCCAGTATCAATTATATGAACCTGGCAACGGCGCGCTCTGCCAACCGGGCGAAAGAAGTAGGTGTGAGAAAAGTAATGGGGGCACAGAAACCTCAGCTGATCACACAGTTCATTACTGAATCTGTTTTGATCGCACTGATTTCATTATTGGTGAGTCTAGCTTTGATCTATTTGTTGCTTCCTGCCTTCAATTCGCTGGCGAATAAGTCTATGCCTTTCAGCTATGTGATGCAAACTCCTGTCATGCTAAGCCTGATTGGCATCGTTGTATTTGTGGGCATAATAGGTGGGAGCTATCCGGCTTTTTATTTATCCAGCTTCAACCCTGTTAGTGTACTCAAAGGAAAGGGTGTGTCAAAAGGTGGCAGTGTCCTTTTCCGCAAGACATTGGTTATCGCACAATTTTCCATATCCATTTTCATGTTGATCAGTACGATGATTGTATTCGATCAATTGGATTTTATAAGAAATAAAGATTTGGGATTTGTAAAAGAAAGAGTTGTTAAGATCAGGTTGTCTGAACGTGAATTGCGTCAGCGCGGGCCGGTGTTGGTTGAAAAATTCAAACAAAGTCCACTGGTAGAAAGTGTTGGGATGTCCAATGCTACTCCTGGAGAGGGAATTGGAAAGTTGCTGATTAAAGTTGAAGACAGCGAAGGCAAAATGGTGGACAGGGGTGTGGATCTATATAGTGCTGGTTTTGATTTCGTACCCACCATGGGTATGGAAATTGTTCAAGGGCGTAACTTCTCACGTGATGTGGCTTCCGATACCACCTATGCCGTTTTGGTTAATGAATCTATGGTGAAGCGTATGAATTGGGCCGATCCTATTGGTAGAAAATTTGAATTCGGAGGAAGAAATGGATCTGTTGAAAAAAGGGTAGTGGGTGTGGTCAAAGACTACAATCAGAATTCACTGTACGATGCCATTGAGCCATTGATGATATTATTGAATGATAACTTGAGAAATGTATTTGTCCGCACACGGGAAGGTGATGTAAGACAATCACTGTCAAGTTTGGAGAGCATATGGAATGAAGTCAATCCCAACTTCCCATTTGAGTACAATTTCCTGGATCAGGACTTTAATTCACAATACAAGGCGGATGAAAAGAGAAGTAAAATATTTACCGCGTTTTCTGGGTTGACAATGGTTATTGCCTGTCTCGGATTATTGGGATTAGCCGCATTTACAACTGAGCAACGTACTAATGAAATTGGTGTGCGCAAAGTGATAGGTGCGAGTGTTCCGAGCCTTGTAGTGCTGGTAACTAAAGAGTTTTTTATCCTGGTGGCTATCAGTATCGTGATTGCCTTTCCTGTAGCGTGGTATTTTACCGATGGATGGCTTCAAAACTTTGCTTTCCGCATTGAGCTATCTGGTGAGTGGCTCACCTTTTTATTGTCAGCGGTACTTGCTTTTGTGATTACCATGGCCACCGTAGGATTTCACGTGATCAGAGCTGCCGTAGCTAATCCGGTTAATTCCTTAAGAGATGAATAGCGAAAGGAAATATTAGCGTCATCGGGCTGATCAGAATCATTTATCCGCACGGAACACAAAAGTTATTTTGGCGAAGAGCTGTTTATTTTCAGCACTTCGCAGAAGGCAAAACTTCAAGTTCAAGGGGATTACCCTTTCTTAATTAAAAAAAATCAAGTCCAGGAATGCTGTATGTAATGGTACTTGTCTGGATGCCACTCCAATAGGATAGGTTATGTCAGTTGTTACGCTTCTTCCACAATCACTACCTTCTCCATGACATCATCTTGCTTGATTTTATCAATTACATCCAGTCCTTCGAACACCTTTCCAAATACAGTATGGTTACGATCCAGATGCTTCGTATTTTCTCTGCTGTGACAGATAAAAAATTGCGAGCCGCCTGTATTTCTTCCAGCATGTGCCATCGATAGCACGCCGTGATCGTGGTATTGATTGTCGCCATCTAGCTCACAATCAATTGTATAACCTGGCCCACCATTTCCAATTCCATTGGGACATCCTCCCTGAATCACGAAATTGGGGATCACTCGATGAAATGTAAGTCCATCGTAAAACCCTTTTTCCGCCAATGACATAAAGTTATCTACGGTTTTAGGGGCATCCTTTTCGAAAAACTTAATTTTCATAGTGCCCTTACTGGTGTGGATTTCAGCTATTTTCATGTTTTAGTAATTCAGTTTTTAGTTGCGGCAAATTTGCCATAAAGACGCCAAGGCACAAAGGCTGGATTGGTATTCTTTAATAATATCTGAAAATTATTTGTCAATGCTGATAATTTAATTGTTGCATAATACCGTACACCCAATACTCAGTTGCACCGTATTAATTAAGACTTAAATTGCAGCATTCATTCTAGATGTTACCCATGAAAAACATATTACTCTTGATAGTAGTAGTCTCCCTGTTTGGATGTGTAAACAATTCCAGTAGGGAACAAGAAAAGTGGAAAAGCCAGGCAGAAAATATCACCATCATTCGAGATTCATGGGGCATACCTCACGTATTCGGCAAGACTGATGCTGATGCAGTATTTGGGTTGGTATATGCCCAATGTGAAGATGACTTTAATCGGGTAGAAGTAAACTACATTACCGCTATG
>DATCZR010000090.1:0-18101 GCA_036525835.1 Cyclobacteriaceae bacterium | reverse complement strand
GGCAGGAATCGTCGCACAAGAGAATCGCCAAACCAAAAACCCTGGAGGAAATTGAACCCACTTCAGGACTGAGAATTTTAACTCCAGATAATGAACTTAACCGGGTGCTGGGAGGCGGCATCATTCCCGGCTCCCTCATTCTCATTGGGGGTGAGCCTGGGATAGGTAAGTCAACTTTGATGCTGCAAATCGGACTTGCGCTTCGAAATCAAAAAGTGTTGTATGTATCTGGTGAAGAAAGTGAGCAACAAATAAAAATGCGGGCTGAGCGCCTGGCCCCGGACGAAACCAAAGCCACTAACTTCTTTACACTCACCGAGACCAGTACCAAGAACATCTTTTTAGTCATTGAATCTTTACACCCACAATTGGTAATCATTGACTCTATTCAAACCTTGCATACCCATTTGTTGGATTCAGCCGCAGGAAGCATCGGCCAGGTGAGACAATGCACTGCAGAACTGATGAAGTTTGCCAAAGAAACAAATACACCTGTCTTTCTGGTAGGCCACATCACTAAAGATGGCATGTTGGCTGGTCCCAAGGTACTTGAGCACATGGTAGACACTGTTTTACAATTTGAAGGCGATCGTCATTTGGCCTATCGTATTTTACGCACCACAAAAAATCGATTTGGCTCGACCTCTGAACTAGGCATTTATGAAATGTTGGGTACCGGGTTGCGCGAAGTCTCCAATCCCTCAGAAATATTAATCTCTCAGAAAGAAGGACAGGTTAGTGGCGCCACCATTGGTGCCACCATCGAAGGCAACAGGCCTTTGCTCATTGAAATACAATCTTTGGTTAGCGTGGCATCCTATGGAACGCCTCAGCGTACGCCCACCGGATTCGATCATAAACGCCTAAACATGTTATTGGCAGTCCTTGAAAAAAGATGTGGTTTCAGAATGGGAACGCAGGATGTCTTTGTCAACATGGCCGGAGGAATCAAAGTGGAAGATCCTGCTATCGATCTGGCTGTGTGTATTTCCATTATCAGTTCCATGGAAGAAATACCCGTCTCTGATAAGCTATGCTTTGCGGCTGAGATTGGCTTGGGTGGTGAACTTAGAGCTGTCAACCGAATCGATCAGCGAATTTCTGAGGCTGAAAAACTGGGCTTTGAGGAAATTTATGTTTCTAAGTACAATAAAAAGTCCATTGACTTGAAAAAAGTAAAGATTGCGGTGAAGTCTTTCAGCAAGCTTTCTGATGTAATCCAGGATTTGTTTTAATAATCCTTTATAACCTTTGCTAAAACGATCCGCAATATGTCCTAATTTCGCCTCATGGATCATTTTTTTATTGATACACTAGGTTTCACTGACGAAGTTTTCAGTTTTTTAATACTGCCGTTGCTCATTTTTATTGCCCGCATTGGTGATGTCTCCATCAATACGGTGCGCATCATTTATATGCTGGGAGGGAGAAGATTCACTGCCACCTTGCTTGGTTTCTTCGAAGCCTTTATTTGGTTAATGGCTATACGCCAAATTTTTGCACACCTGGACAACTGGATGTGCTACATTGCTTATCCAGCTGGTTTTGCAGGAGGCATTTTCATAGGAATGCTTATTGAAGAAAGAATTGCTTATGGCAAAGTGGTAATCCGGATTATTACCAGAAAAGATACTACCGAGTTTTTGAATATGTTAAAACTTGAAAAGATGCGATATACCAGAGTAAAATCATTTGGCCCGGAAGGAGATGAAGATGTTATTTTTTGTGTGCTTGATCGGGAAAAAGTGGAAAATCTTATTAGCGAGTTAAAGAAAACCGTACCAACCGCATTTTATACCATTGAAGGTGTGAAAGCGGCCAAAGAAAGTGGTGCCTTGCCTGAACCCGCTGGTCGGTTACCGTTTATATCTCGTTTGCGAAGCGTGATCAGAAGTTAAAGCCAGCTCTGCCTTGTAAACCTCCAGTATGCAACGCTAAAATTTTAGATCCTTCTTCAAATTTATTTTGTTTGATTAAATCAAGAATTCCAAAAAACATTTTTGCTGTATAAATCGGATCTATAGGAACACGGTGCTCCGCTTCAAATGATTTAATAAAACTGACCAACGTTTCATCAACTTTGGCATAGCCGCCAAAATGATATTGAGTTTCTATTTTCCAATTGTTGGCTTTATGACGCAACCATCTGCTAACTTCCTCCTGCAAAAAACTTCCTCCCTTCAAAGACGAAAAACCAATAATCTCTTTCTCTGCCATTACATTAACCATCCCAGCCAACGTACCGCCTGTGCCAACCGGCAAACACAAACAATCAAAATCATATTGATCGACTAATTGTTGTGCCCAATCCTCACATCCTTTAATGGCCAGTACATTTGTTCCACCTTCCGGGATCAAAAAAAATTGTCCAAACTCTTTTTCTAACAACTCAATAAGGCCTGGATTACTTTTCGTTTTATAAACCTCCCTAGTTACATAATGCAACTGCATCCCCATACTTTTTGCAAACTTTAGTGTCGGATTCAAAGGCAAAACTTCTTCGCCTCGAATGACACTTATACTTTTAAGTCCCATCTCCTTTGCCGCAGCTGCAGTGGCGTAAATATGATTGGAGTAAGCGCCTCCAAAAGTCAACAAGGTGTGGTGCTTTTCATGGAAAGCTTGTTCGATATTGTACTTGAGCTTCCACCACTTATTTCCGCTGACATAAGGATGATTCTGGTCTTCTCTTTTTATCCACAGTGAAACTCCACTTTTGGACAACAAAGTGCTTTTCAGCTCAATAAAGGATGTTTCGTTATAATCAAGCACTAATAATATTAAATTATGCTAAATAAATTAGTATTTTGGCCTCATGGGTGAACGCTACTTCAAAGGTCGTGGCGCACAAATAAAGACCGAAAATAAATACTTACAAGCGCAATACACCACGGACCACATTGAAGGCCTTGACGAAGCGCTATTGGAAAATCCACAAACGCAAATTCTGAAAGAGACAGCCAAGAAGATTGTCAACAAAGTGAATAGCCCCGACTTGCATTTTGGCTTCTCCATGAACCCATACCAAGGTTGTGAGCATGGCTGTATTTATTGTTACGCCCGAAATACGCATGAGTATTATGGCTTCAGTGCAGGTCTCGATTTTGAAACAAAAATTATTGTTAAACAAAATGCTCCGGAATTATTAGAAAAGCACATTCTCCAATCTTCCTGGCAGGCAGTTCCTATAATGCTTAGCGGCAATACGGACTGCTACCAACCGCAAGAAAAAACATTTGAGATCACCCGTAAGATGCTTGGCGTTATGGCCCGTTATCGTCACCCTGTTGGTATTATTACAAAAAACGCTTTGATTCAGCGCGATATCGATCTCCTCAAAGACCTAGCCTCTGATGGATTGGTAAGCGTAATGATATCAATAACCACATTAGACGAAGAGCTGAGAAGAAAAATGGAGCCAAGAAATGCGAGTGCTATCAAGCGGCTGCAAACTATTGAAGCCCTATCTAAAGCTGGCATTCCTGTTGGCATAATGAACGCCCCCGTGATCCCAGGTTTAAACCATCATGAGATTCCTAAAATATTGAAAGCGGCCTCGGACCATGGGGCTTTAAGTTGCAGAATGACGGTGGTACGGTTGAATGGCTCAGTAGGAAAAATATTTGAGGATTGGTTGCGAAAGAATTTTCCTGATCGGTTCGAAAAAGTGTGGAACCAAATCAGCGAGCTTCATGGAGGAAATGTGAACGATTCCCTATTTGGAAGAAGAATGTCAGGTGAGGGAAATATTGCCGAGGCGATTCAACAATTATACAGGGTGGCTAAACGAAAGCATTTTGAGGGTAAAAACATGCCGCCTATCAATTTGACCAAGTTTAGGAAAGGTGGCAATCTAAATTTATTTACCTAGAAGAAAGTGATAAAAGAAGTTACTGAATCAGGGTTTTCAGAAATTACCTTAACCCCGGGGATCGACCCGTCTTCCTTGTTTGCCTGTGAAAGGGCTTACGACTTGCTGCCTATTTAAAGAATACAGAAGAAGAGTAGTGGTAATTATTTTTCAGCACCATTTTTCCTTTTCAGATTAAAAGCAAGTGTTCCACATATGATCATAAAGCTCGCCCCTGCCAGAAAAGGTACGTGATAATTAAAGCTGTATAGAATTCCACTGAAACTCATGCCCACAGCTCGTGCCAAAGATCCAAAAGATTGATTCACGCCTAGTGTTTGACCTGCCTCGTTGGGTGCCGCAAATTTGGAAAGCAAGGAACTGATGTTGGGTGTAAGGCAACCATTGGCTAGCGCTATAAGTGCAAGTGCTACCAATTCCAATGGAATAAAATATTCAACGGCTACAAAGGGAAGCGCAATCATTCCTATCAACATCATTACACTGCCTATCACCAACAATTTATTTTCACCAAATTGTTTGACCAATCGTCCAACGAGCACCCCTTGTACAATAGCCGTAGCAACACCAATAAATGTAAATACATATCCGATTTTAGCGTCACTTAAAAGGCTCACTTCTTTCCACATGAGCGAACAAGAGATTTGCATCAACATGAAAGCAACTGTAAATATGAAATTAATCAGCAGCAGCTCTCTGATATTGGGCTTTCTCAACTCCCGAATGATTCCCGTTACCACTTTGAAATTGAACCTAAGCACTTTCTTCTTTTCTTTAATAGACTCCGGCAAGAGGAAGTAGGCGAGAATAAAGTTTACCAAACATAATCCCGCTGTTACATAACCTACCAAATCAACAGTTCCTTCTGATGAAATACTTTTCAAGTATCCGCCTATGGAAGGACCGAATATGAAACCCAGGCCAAACGCAGCTCCGATTAAACCCATCGACTTGGCTCTCTCTGTGGGTGAGGTGACGTCAGCAATATAAGCTTGTGCTACGGATATGTTGGCTGAACCAATTCCGGAAAGCATTCTGGAAATAAAGATTACGATTAAGGCATTGGCATTGGCAAATACCAGATAGGCAGCCGCAGTAATTAGTACACTTCCCAAAATAATAGGCCTTCTCCCATACCGATCACTTAATGTTCCCCAAAAGGGAGAGAACATAAAGTTCATCACCGGGTAGATGGCCGCGATCAATCCTACTTGAAAATCCTGGGCACCTAGTTCTTTAATGAAAATCGGAAGGATAGGGATAATGATTCCAAACCCGAGAAGGTCGAGAAAAATGGTTACAAACAGAACAAAGATGGGAGACTTCCTCACTAGTACAGAACAATTAACACATTACGGCTTAAGCTAAGTTCTAAACCATTTTCTTCCCTCCCCTGATTCCATACATCATTAATTGGAAACAATGCTGACTTATAATATTGAGTATTTCATCAACGAGCTAATTCACAATTATACTATTTTTAAATCACCCATGAACGAATCCAGCGATTTCAATCTTTTGCTACAACCTGAATTGCAGGATTATATTATACAGCATGAAGGTGATGATGAAAGAAAATTAGTGCTCAAAGGCCAAGATATATTCGGCGTTTCGGCAGTTGATGTGGCTCAACAGATTGCCGGTAGGCGAAAAGTTAAAGCTAAACTTCCATCAATGTACATTTTGCCTCAAATTGTTTACCCTCCTGTTATCAACCTTGAACAATGTTCATCCGAGCGTACAGCTAAATTTAAGTCCAATCTGGTTACGGGCAAGAGTGCCATTGATTTAACAGGTGGCATTGGTATTGATAGCTTTTTTCTTAGCCAACATTTTGAGAAAGTTGTTTATGTTGAGAATAATGAAAAGCTACTTAAAATCGCACAACACAATCACGCCATATTGGGTGCCCATAATATAGATTACCATTGTCAAGATGCTGAAGCTTACATCAAAACCTCTGACAAAAATTATGATCTTATTTATGTTGACCCTTCGAGAAGAAGCGCCTCACACAAAAAAGTATTCAAGTTTGAAGAATGCAGTCCTGATGTAATTAGGCTGCTTCCGATTTTAAAAAAAATAGCTAACACCATTCTCATTAAAGCGTCTCCGATGATTGACATCAAGCAAGGGATGAAAGAATTGGGAAATGTGTCCAGGGTTTTTGTTGTAGGTTATCACAATGAATGTAAAGAGATTTTGTTCTTAATTGGAAAGAATACTGCTACTCCAACCATTGAAGCCGTAGATCTTTCGGATGATGGTTTGGCTCAGCACACAATTGCTTTTGATTTTTCCGAAGAGGCACAGACCGAGATTTTATACAGTGAACCTAAAAAGTTATTATATGAACCAAGTTCTTTGATTCTAAAAGCTGGCGCTTTTAAGCTTATCGCCAATCGTTTTAATTTGAAAAAGATTGCTCCTAATACTCATCTTTATACGAGCGACCATTTCCACAAAAATTTTCCCGGGAGAATTTTCAATATTGAATGTCATCTTAAGTCTAAAGCCGAATCCATTAATACATATTTACCCGATGGTCACGCCAACGTCACAACCCGTAATTATCCACTAACCCCTGCTCAGTTGAAGAAGAAGCTTAACTTAAAAGATGGTGGAGATCAATTTGTCTTTGGGTTTTCGGGCCGAGAAAAAAAATATCTGGTATTGGCCACTCGCCTTAACTAAAAATTCCCATCACCAGATAGGCAACGAAAAAAACTACGGTAAGAGATCCATACACTTGTATGATCTTTTTTCTGTTTTGCACGTCCTCCCACCACAGCAATAACCAAGGCTTAAATAATCCTATGATCAATGAGATCAAACAAGCACAACTCAGGAGTAAACAGAACAAGCGTACGGATTCCATATCAGTAAAATTCAAGATTTAATGTTTAAGATTCAAAACAAGATTTTGGTATCGCAGTTATTAGTCTTGATGCTTTGCGGCAATTGCATACATTTGCAATCCTGATTTTGAAGGCTTGAGGGCGAAAGAGTTTCTGTCAATTTATAAGTCGGATGGGCTGGTACAAACACTAGCCGAGAGGATTCGTACGCCCAAAGCAGAAAATATTCACCTCAAAGGCTTATCCGGAAGTCTGGATGCCGTCATCTTCTCGTCCGCTGTTCGTTCGATCCAAGGTAGCCACCTCATCATTCTCCAGGACAAAGAGACCGCTTCTTACTTTTTGAATGATCTCCAAAACCTATTGGGTGACAAGGAAGTGCTCTTCTTTCCTATGTCGTACAAGCGTCCTTACGAATACGATGAAATTGAGAATGCCAATATCCTCATGCGCTCGGAAGTCCTCACCTTAATCACCGCAAAACCAGATTCCCAAATCATAATTACTTACCCTGAAGCCCTTGTAGAAAAAGTGATCAACAAGAAATCGCTTGCCAGCAACACTTTTACAATCAAAAAAGGAGAGAATCTGAATAGCCAGTTTTTGGAAGATTTTTTTCACAACTACGATTTTGAGAAAACAGACTTTGTGCATGAGGCGGGGCAGTTTGCCATTCGTGGCGGCATCATCGATGTCTTTTCATTCGCTCATGATCATCCTTATCGAATAGAATTATTTGGTGATGAGGTGGAAAGCATTCGCAGTTTTGATCCGGGATCTCAACTGTCAGTGGAAGTACTGGATCAGGTGAGTTTAATGCCCAACATTCAAACGCGATTGATTCAGGAGGAACGGCATTCCATATTAGACTTTATTTCTCCAACCACTCGCATTTGGATGAAAGACACTGAGCTGGTTGCGGATGTGCTCCTCAAAAGTTTTGAAACGGCCTCAAAGCGATTTGACAAAATCCTCCGCGACAGCGGTAATGCCAAAATTGCTTTAGAGCCAGAGCAGCTTTTTGAAACGGCTGATTATTTTATTTCGAGACTAGCGCAATTTCAATGTCTTGAATTTGGAAGTCGATTTCAATTGTCAGCTTCTCTTACCCTTGAGTTCAGCTCGTCTGCACAAGCGTCGTTTAACAAAAATTTTGAGCTGATGAGTTCAGCTCTAATTGATGCACAAACGCAAGGATACAGCAATTTTATAGCAGCCGAACAACCCAAGCAGTTGGAAAGGCTTCAGGAAATTTTTGAGGAGATCAATCCGACACTAGAATTTCAGCCGCTCGATTTTCCCCTGCGGATGGGCTTCGTGGACCATTTGTCCAAAATTGGTTGCTACACAGACCATCAGATTTTTGAGCGCTTTCACCGCTATCGTAGTAAAGAAAAATTTTCAAAATCAAAAGCGATGACATTCCGCGATTTGCAAACCATGCAACCCGGAGACTTCGTCACTCATATCGATTATGGAATTGGAAAATTTGCGGGATTAGAGAAAAAGGAAGTTAACGGTAAGGAACAAGAAGCTATTCGTCTCGTTTTTCGTGACGATGATATGCTTTTCATTAGCATTCACTCTTTGCATAAAATTTCAAAGTATGCAGGCAGGGAAGGAACGCCTCCGCTAGTGAGCAAACTGGGAAGCGGAGAGTGGGAAAACAAGAAAGCCAAAGTCAAGAAAAAGGTAAAAGACATTGCCAAGGAGCTCATCGATCTGTATGCAAAAAGAAAAGGAGCCCCGGGTTATTCATTCGCCCAGGATGGCTTTTTACAAGCGGAGCTTGAGTCCTCATTTATTTATGAAGACACACCAGATCAGGCAAGTGCCACAGAAGATGTAAAACGCGATATGGAGACTGCGCATCCAATGGATCGGCTCGTGTGCGGAGATGTGGGATTTGGAAAAACAGAAGTGGCGATTCGTGCTGCGTTCAAAGCGGTTACTGAAGGTAAACAAGTAGCCGTATTGGTCCCAACCACTATTTTGGCCATGCAACATCATCGCACCTTTTCGGAAAGACTGGGCAGCTTCCCTATAAAAATTGAATATATCTCTCGATTCAAATCAACTCAGGATATAAAACGTGTAGTAAAAGAAGTAGGAGAAGGAAAAGTAAATATTGTTATAGGCACACATCGATTGGTGGGCAAGGATGTAGTCTTCAACAACCTGGGTCTTTTGGTTATTGATGAAGAGCAAAAGTTTGGTGTAAAAGTAAAAGACAGATTGAAAGAGCTGAAGGTAAATGTAGATGTGCTTACCCTTACAGCCACACCCATCCCCAGAACATTGCATTTTTCTTTAATGGGTGCGCGCGATCTCAGTATTATTGCAACCCCACCTCCAAACAGGCAACCCGTCACAACTGAATTGCATACTTATGACGAGGCCATCATTCGTGATGCCGTAAGTCACGAACTACAAAGAGGTGGTCAGGTATTTTTTGTTCACAATCGTGTAAGTGACATAGAGCAAGTCGCAAACGTCATTTTTAAATTGGTGCCTGATAGTCGAATCGGAATTGCCCATGGTCAGATTCAGGGCAACCGGCTAGAAAAAGTAATGGTAAAATTTATTGAAGGGGAGTATGATGTGCTCGTCTCAACTAATATTATAGAGTCTGGATTGGATATTCCCAACGCCAACACAATTATTATTAACCAGGCGCATATGTTTGGCCTCAGCGACCTGCATCAAATGCGCGGCAGGGTAGGAAGGTCTAATAAAAAAGCATTTTGTTACTTGCTTACTCCACCCGCTTCTTTTTTGTCGTCCGATTCACGCAAGCGCTTATCGGCATTGGAAGAGTTTTCTGATTTGGGCGATGGATTCAAAGTGGCCATGCGCGACCTGGACATAAGGGGAGCTGGTAATTTATTAGGTGCAGAACAAACAGGATTCATCAACGATCTAGGGTTTGATGCCTATCACAAAATATTAGATGATGCCATCCAGGAAGTTAAAGAGACTGAGTTCAAAGAATTATTTTCAAAAGAGCTGTCAGAAAAAGTAAAAGTGCTTGCGCAGGATTGTACGATTGAGACAGACCTGGAAATTTTAATTCCAGATCACTACGTGAGCAACACCAGCGAACGCATCCAACTATACGCCAGCTTAGATAATATCAAAGATGAGCAATCATTGAATCGATTCAGAGAATCTTTAAAAGATCGCTTTGGTCCAATTCCTGAATCCGTTCAGCAATTGATAAATTCCGTTCAGTTAAGATGGATAGGGGAAGAGCTTGGGTTTGAAAAAATAAATCTGAAATCAGATAAACTCAAAGCCTACTTTATCGCTGGCAAAGACGAGTATTTCAAGTCTGAGATATTTGGAAAAATATTAGCTTTTGTCCAGGCCCATTCCAAAAGATGTGGACTAAAGGATATTTCCGGCAAATTGATTTTAACAATTGAGGCTCTCCATTCGGTAAATGCTGCCTTGGAGATTCTTCAACCTTTATCGAGCTACAAATTCAAATCGACTAGCGAAACGGTATCTGCATAAAGACCAAGTTGATTCAGATCATCAAAAGCATTAATCATTAATATCTTCTTGTAAAAAGACGAATAAACTACCTCAATAAAGAATGAGTTTGCGTAATAGAGATATGCTTTTCCTTTAGGGAATTCCTTGCAGGTAACATAATCAGCATTAATCCTTACTGCCTCACACTTTTGGTCGAATGAGTAGTTTTTGAAAGTCGTTAATGACAGCGTTTTCATAAAGTTGTTAATATGCCTACCCGTTAAAAAATACCATTTGAATACCAATCCTTAAATCAGCCATATCCGGCCAAAAATGAGGCTTTGCTGTAAAAAATGATCCAATTAGAGAATCTTATTCCCAAATGGAGAATATTCTACGAATGCAATAAGGTATCTTGCGATCCGTTCTAACGGAACGAAAAAGAACGGTTTTACTTAGACTAAGGATTTATCAATAAAATCCTTTCTCTTTGGAAAACATCTAATTATCTACATATATTAGCGGTTAGCTTTGACTATGATTATGAATAAAATGAAGTATTACAAGGGTCTACTTTTTTTGGTTGGCGGCTCCCTCATTATTTCATCATGCTCACTTTTTGGAAATAAGGGTGGTAAGCCCAGTGCTACCAATCCCGGGCAAATGAGTACTGCCACTGGTCTCGCCTATAATGACGAAGATGCCGGTGGTTTTGAGGTGACTGCCTTTGAGGGCCAACCTGACGCTCCTAACACTGTATTTATTGAAGGTGGACGTGCCATCATGGGTTCATTTGAGGAGGATGTGATGTCTTACAGGGATAATATTGAAAGAACCGTGTCAGTTGCTTCGTTTTACATGGACGAAACTGAAATTGCTAATATTCACTGGCTTGAATTTTTACATTACCTGGCTAAAGATTCTACACAAGAAGTATATTCTGCAGCCCTACCCGACACCACAGTTTGGGTAGGAAAACTGGCCTTTAATGATCCATATGTTGATCATTATTTGAGATATCCTGGCTTCCGCTACTTCCCTGTCGTTGGAGTAAGCTGGACACAGGCTAATAATTATGCGGTTTGGAGAACTCGTGCTGTTAACGTTCAGTTAGCCTCAGAGTCTGGTGAAGAATATGCAGAAACAGATGGACGTATTCCATTAGAATCTGGTATTGTAATTCCAGCTTATCGTTTGCCAACGGAGGCAGAGTGGGAGTATGCAGCACAAGCTCTTATCGGAACACAATGGTTGGAAGAGATGCAAACCCATCAGCGTATTTATCCTTGGGATGGTCACGCGTTGCGTAATCCTTACGGAAAGCAAATGGGATTTTTCCTTGCCAACTTTAAGCGTGGTCGTGGTGACTATGCAGGTATTGCCGGTCGCCTGAATGACGGTGCATTAATCACATCCTACATATATGAGTTCCCTCCTAACGATTATGGACTGTATAACATGGCTGGCAACGTAAGTGAGTGGGTGATGGACGTGTATCGCCCTATGTCATATCAGGACTTTGATGATCTTAATCCAATGCGTAGAGATGGATTCTTAGATGACGTAAAGGGATACAATAGTAATTCAGAGCAAAATCCTCAAGGCTTTACTTCCTTGATTACTGACAAAGCTCGTGTTTATAAAGGTGGTTCTTGGAAAGATGTAGCCTACTGGATGTCACCTGGCACAAGAAGGTATCTCGATCAGGATTCTGCAACTGCAACCATAGGGTTCCGTTGCGCTATGATCCGAGCCGGTTCCAACTACTAGGTTTTACATATTAAAATTTCAAACCCCGGTGATAACTCATCGGGGTTTTTTCTTTATATAATCTGAACCCTATTGCGCTTCTGCAATACAAGCCACACTTATTTGGGCGCAGCCGCTATTAACCAAATGACTTCCGCAGGCTTCTAAGGTCGCTCCCGTTGTAATGACATCATCTACCAATAAGATCCTTTTCCCTTCCACTGATCCCATTTTAGTCATGGCAAAAACGTCCTTGACATTTTCCCAACGTTCCTGTTTAGATTTATTGGTTTGCGTTTTTGTGCTTTGCTTCCTCACCGAAATGGTTTCATCCCAGGGCACATCAAGTGCATATCCAAGCCCTTCAGCAAACTTGGCACTTTGATTATAGCCCCTTTTTCGTTTACGGGATGCATGAAGCGGAACAGGAATAATCAAATCAAATGCCCTTGTAAGTCCATTTTTCTTCAACTCATGACCAAAAACTTTTCCCAGCTTGATTCCAATCTCCGGATGATGGTTGTACTTAAGTTGATGCAACATTTTCTGAACAACACCACCTTTTTTGAGCTTAAGATAAACCAGTCCATAGGTAAGGGGTAGTCGGCCAATAAGCCGATCTTTGATAGGATTATCATCCAATGGATAATTGGCTTTAGGCAAATTGATGATGCACCTAGTACACAACGTTTCTTCTCCTCCAACTAATGACGCAGAGCACGATAAACAATACCTAGGAAAAAACAGGGATATGAAATCATTCAAAATTTGCATTACCTACTCACCATTTGTTTTGCGACTTAATGCTTTCATCTTTGTACTTCTAATCCACCCAACATCATGAGCCAGGTAAAGCAATTTAATGATTACCGCAACAAGATGAATGAGAAAATTCTTGCTTCAGATAACCTCATCATCAAACGCATATTCAATCTAGATACGAATGCTTATACACAAGGCGCTTTGGACGTCAAATCCAAAGAATTGATTGGGCTCACTTGCTCGCTGGTTTTGAGATGTGATGATTGTGTAAAATATCATTTAGGCAAATGCAAGGAATTAGGTTTCTCAACTGCAGAAGTACATGAGGCAATTGGAGTGGCCACCTTGGTTGGAGGGACGATCGTCATTCCTCATTTAAGACGTGCCTACGAATATTGGGAAGAACTTCAACATGTATAAGCGCGATCTCGAATTGGATAGAAAGTGGGGATGGCTCCTCTCCGAATTGGATCAAAAATTGGGTAAAAGGCCAAAGGACCTGAACGGAGTGCTGTTCCTGATTGGTGTACAAGAACTGGGAAGGGGAAGTGCCCACTTTTCGAAAGAAGAAAAACAGGATCTCATGCACATAGCCATTTGCAAAGTTTTAAGCTTGTCTGGCTACTACCGGCTCGATGGAATTGACAAAGACGGCTGGCCACATTGGACCCTGATCAAAAAGCTTCCTCACTTTGACCTGCTTGAGCAAGAGAAGTTACTCAAATTTCATGTGCTTGATTATTTTGAAATGGAATACGGATGGATTTGGGTGCCTACTTCATCCTAGCGTAACAAATGATATAGCCCATCTTGGAGGAGACTTCCATTTACTGTTCACCCGTTTTGAAAACGGGGATCTCCGTTCTTATCTTAGTAAATTCTAAACTAACTAGACAGCAACTTCGTTTGCCTAGCTAGAACGAGTCATCATTATTTATGAAGGAAGAAATAAAGGCAATTGATAGCAGGATGAGCTCCTTTAGGAAGAGGTATTACATAAACCTCTTAATAAAAGGAATAATGCTTACCCTTTCGCTGGTTCTTCTTTACTTTTTAATCGCCAGCCTCATAGAATACAATCTTTGGCTCAGTGGATGGGCCCGGTTTACAATTCTATTATCATTTTTTGGCCTCATTGCCTTTTGTATTTATCGTTTCTTAAAGGAACCCTTTTTCTGGTGGATATATCATAAAGGGCTGGGGCAGGAGGAAAGCGCAGAAATGATTGGTGCCCATTTCCCAAACATCAAAGACAGGTTGCTTAATTTGATTCAGCTGTCCGCCATAAAACAAGAGAGCGATTTACTCAATGCCGGCATTTTACAAAAATCAAGACAATTTGAAAACATATCTTTTGAAAGTGCAATCGACCTCGGTCAAAATAAAAAGTACCTCAAATATTTTCTGATCCCATTCGGGATCATGTTAGTGCTCTTTATTTTCAACCAGGGAATCTTTACTCAAAGTACACAGCGCATAGTTCAATTCAATCGGGAGTTTTCACCTCAGGCTCCATTCCAATTCATTGTTCAGAATGAAAATCTCAATGCCTTCCTGAATGAAGATTTTACACTCAACCTAAACCTTGAAGGTACAGCCCTTCCAGAAGCCGTTTATATCCAGTCTGGGAGCCAGCGCTTTAAGATGGAATCGCTATCAAATACTTCCTACACTTACACCTTTGAAAAACTTCAGAATAAACTAACCTTTCAATTTCAAGCTTCCGGATTTTACTCGGACAGTTATACAATAAATATGATTAACAGGCCAGAACTTACACAGCTCAAAGTAGTCCTTGACTTTCCGCGGTACCTATCCATGCAGAAAGAGGTATTACTGAACACGGGCAATTTAGAAGTGCCCGAAGGCACCCGCGTAACCTGGCAAATTGGGGCTGCAAACGCAGCAAAAGCCTCTATTGGATTTTCTTCTACCAACACCGAAAATCCAATGCAAATAGTTGATAATCAGATATTTAACCATAGTCAAAATTTTGGAAATTCAGATGGATATTGGATTTCTCTTGAGAACGAGCATTCCAAAAATAAGGATCAGATCACCTATTCAATCAACGTAATCAAAGATCAGCGACCGCAGATCACAGTGGACCATTTGCGCGATTCCATCCTTTTCAAAACAATACTATTAGGGGGCCGAATAGCTGATGATTATGGAGTAACAGCGCTGACTTTAAACTATCAGAAAGTGATTAAAGATGTGGTTGGAAAAACTAAGTCCGTAGCTATTCCGGTTAATAGAAATCAACTTCAGCAAAATTTCTTCTATCAATGGAATCTTGATTCTCTTCAGTTGGCGCCCGGAGAACGAATCAATTACTATTTGGAAGTTTGGGATAATGATGGGGTAAATGGAAGAAAATCAACTCGATCGTCTTCTTATGTCTTTGCATTACCAAGCAAAGAGGAAATAAAAACTGAGATCACCAACGCTCAACAAGCAACAGAAAACAAAATTGATGAGAGTCTGAAAAAAGCAAAAGACCTTAAGGAGGCCATTGACGAGGCCCAACAAAAATTGAGAGGCAAACAAATGCTGGAGTGGCAAGACAAGAAAATGCTCGAAGATCTTATCAAACAAAAGGAGAACCTCGATAATCTGATTGACCAGCTAAAAAAGCAAAGTGAATTGCTAAATGAAAAAAAGGAATCACTTTCTGAGATGGACGAAAAGGTGAGAGAAAAAACAGAGCAGATTCAAAAGCTGATGGACGAGCTCCTGGATGAGGAGACCAAGAAGTTGTTCGAGGAACTTGAAAAATTAATGCGCGAAAATGCCAATATCAATGATGTTCAGAAGTTGATGGACAAAATGAATAAAAAGGAGATCAACCTCGAGAAAGAATTAGAACGCACGCTAGAATTATTCAAGCAACTTCAATTTGATTATAAACTGGATCAGGCCATACAAGAAATTAAAGCACAAGTCGAAAAGCAGGAGTCGCTATTGAAGCAAACCGAGGAGGCCGCTGGCGAAAAGCAAAAAGAGGAAGAAAATGCCACAAACGATAAAGACCAGAACGGGGACGAAAAAAGTAAGGATGAGGATCAAAATGAAAAGGGCGGCCAATCTGAGGACAATAAATCCTTGTCGGAGCAGCAGGAGGAAATAGCTAAAGAGTTTGAGGAATTCGAAAAATCGGTGGATGACCTGAACAAGATTGGGGAAGAAATCAAAAAGCCCACCGACACGCCAACAGAAGGAGAAATGGAGGAAGTGAAGGACGCTCAACAGCAGAGCAAAGAATCGCTTGACAAGGGCGATCCCAAAAAATCCACAGGCCCACAAAAGAAATCTCTTGAAAAAATGAAAGAGATGAGTCAGCAACTGCAAGGCATGCAAAGTTCCATGCAAATGGAGATAGACATGGCCAACATTGAAGCGCTGCGTCAGATACTCCATGGGCTCATAAAACTATCTTACGATCAGGAATCGTTGATGAAGAATTTTAATGCCATTCAGCAAACGGATCCTAAATATGTCCAATTGGGTCAGGGGCAATTAAAAATCAAAGATGACTCTAAAGTGCTGGAAGACAGCTTGTTATCTCTAGCTAAACGCGATCCATTCATGGGATCTATCGTCACGCGCGAGATTGGCGAACTAAACGATCACCTGGATAAGGCGGTTGAAAATATCCGTGAGAGAAGAAAAGGAAATGCGAGTAGCGAGATGCAATTCTCCATGACCAGCATTAACAATTTAGCCTTGATGCTAAACGATCATTTTGATATGATGATGGACATGATGGCCAATGCCATGCCTTCGATGAAAAAAGGAAATAGTAAAGCACAACCTCAGAATTTGGGTGAGATGCAACAGATGTTAAATGAAAAAATTGAGGAGCTAAAAAATAGTGGCAAGTCCGGACGGCAACTTTCAGAAGAACTAGCAAAGATGGCAGCAGAACAAGAGCGCATCAGAAGGGCGCTTCAAGAGATGCAGGAGAAACTAAACCAGCAAGGAGGTAAAGCCCCCGGTGGAGACCTTCCAGGCAAAATGGAGCAAACAGAAATGGACTTGATTAACAAACAGATAACAGAACAAACCATCAGAAGGCAGAGAGATATCCTTACTCGCTTACTTGAGGCTGAGAAATCGATGCGAGAACAAAAAATGGATGAAGAACGTAAAGGAGAGACAGCTAAAGAATATCAAAAAGAAATTCCACGAGCCTTTGAAGAATATCTGAGATTAAAAGAAAAAGAAGTAGAATTGTTGAAAACGGTACCTCCGAAGTTATATCCTTATTACAAGAAGGAGGTTAGCGAATACTTTAAGCGTATTGAAAATTTTCAATAGTCAGAAAAGGATCATTTATGCTTTTGGACAGTGTTTATAACTTGATTATTGTACATGAAGAGCATCCGTATTGAAGTCCCCTCTCTTTCTGAGAACATAAGGATGATTGAAAGTTTTATTGATAACGCGAAAGAGAAGTTTCAGCTCAATGATGATATCTATGGGAATATCATGATTGCGGTAACTGAGGCTGTAAACAATGCCATTCGACATGGCAATAAAAGCGAATCAACAAAAAACGTAACGCTGATACTCACGCTTGAAAATGGATTGATCAAATTCAAAGTAGAAGATGAGGGGGTAGGGTTTGATTTTCACAATCTTCCCGATCCAACATCACCAGAAAATTTAGAAAAGCCGGGGGGCAGGGGCATCTTTCTCATGAAGCACCTTTCTGATGAAGTTGATTTTAAAGAAAGTGGAAGGGTAGTAGAGCTAAGTTTTTATATTGATAATTAATGGCTGTCCGCTTCTTCTCTGAAGAAATTAAATTCAAGCTTCCCCACCCCAGAAAAACATCCAATTGGATAATTGAAACGATTGGTAAAGAAAAATCAGAGCCAGGGGATCTAAACTTCATTTTCTGCTCCGATTCCTACCTTCACTCGCTTAATCAAGAATACCTTCATCACGACACACTCACAGATATCGTCACTTTTGATCAAAGAGAGCACAAAGATCAACCTCTTTCCGGAGACATCTACATTAGCATAGATCGAATCAAGGAAAATGCTTCAAAATTTGGTGAGCCCCTGGAAAAGGAACTACACAGAGTCATTATCCATGGAGTGCTCCATTTATTAGGCTATAAGGACAAGAAGCCTGCCGATAAAGTCCTAATGCGTAAAAAAGAGGAAGCTTACCTATCTTTGCGCAAATAATTGTTTCACGTGGAACAATACAGGGCTAAGTGCTCATTTCAGTCTTGTTTCACGTGGAACCTTAAGAAATAGTATGTTTCAGGAATACGATGTAATTGTTGTAGGCGCTGGCCATGCCGGGTGTGAAGCTGCAGCCGCAGCTGCCAATATGGGTTCTAAAGTTTTGCTGGTAACTATGAATAT
>DATCZR010000089.1:0-4093 GCA_036525835.1 Cyclobacteriaceae bacterium | reverse complement strand
AATCAAGGACTACCGCAATCCATACATTTTTCTCCGCCATGACAGCGTCAGCTTTGATCGGAAGCACCATGCTTGCCACATCAGCAATACTGGTTAGGACAACCTTTGAATTCTTAAAAAGATTTTCAACAGCTGAATCGTCTACTTGATAGATGGATCCGGCCTTACTTTGATTTGAAACAAATACAAAAACAAACGAGAGAATACTAAGTAAGATGATTTTTTTCATAATAGGTTGATTTAGTAATCTCTAAATATGACCAACAATAATTAGAATTCCATATGATTTTATCATAATCTGAAGGCCAATCCGAGCCTGGCATTGCTTGACCCACCAGCTCCAACCTCAAAGAATCCACCAACCTTCGGTGCAAAGTAATACCTGGCCCCAACGTGGATACCTAGAAAAAGGCCGCTTCCATAACTATTTCCAAGCCCTGTAAAGGTGTTATTATCGCGCCAGGTAAATCGCCTGTAGCCTAAACTTGCACCGCCATAAATATCCAACGCTTCGTCCCTCACATTTAAGAGTTTGCTGAAGTGATATGATCCTCTGGCACCTAAATAGAGTGCGGAAAACCCATATTTTGTACCTAAAGTGTTATATCTGTAGCTAAGGTAATCCAGACCTGCTCCCACACTGATATCATCCGTAATTCCAATTTCAAAAGAAGAACTAAGTGGAATACCTCCGTTATAGTATGAATTAACACCTATACCCACATTCAATAGCTTGTCATTTTTATTGAACTGTGCATTGGCAGAATTAAAGACCAGTAAAAGCAGACTAGAGACAAAAAAGCAAATTTGTTTTTTCATATAATTGGTTCAACCATTTTTGATAAAGATAGAAATAATAGATTTAGCCAGCCTCTTTTCAAAAGACCAAAAAAATTGAAACTGCCCAAACACCAAACCATAGAAAAGAAGCAACAAATTATAAACAGGCAATATTAATATCCAATAAGAGATGGAAGCCCACAGCGGCATTTCATTTCCCCTAAAAAGGTAGTGAAGTGTTGGTTCTTTGATAAACCAAACAGTGGTTCCAGTGCAGGCAAAAACGATTAATATTATGACTACCTGAAACCCGGTCTCAACCTTCCACCTTGTCTTGAGCCTATCAATCCAATTCACTTTGCAAAAGCTTAATATTCATAAAAACGAGCCAAGTTATGGAAAGACGAGTAAGAAAAATAACCGCAGCGGGAATGAGACTAACCAAACAAACTCCACACACCATTGTGGGGTGGATTGACATGGACAGTCAATGGGCTTTTGGTAACCGGATGAATAAACGAGAGCTGATAGGCATGAAGGCAAATACCCCCATCGTCATTGGCTGCAGAATAGCCATATTTTAAATCTCCCACAATTGGACAGCCGATGCTTGCCAACTGGACTCTAATCTGATGGGGTCTGCCTGTGATCGGATTTACCTCCAACAAAAAATATCCTCCTTGGTGGTCAATTATTTTGTAAGACAGTTCAGACCGTTTCCCTTGCGGGTTTTCCTTTAAATAAGCAGTTGTTTTATTTTTCTTTTCGTCCTTTACCAGCCAGTGAATGAGTGTATCTGATTTGGAAGCAGGCCGATTTTCAACCACGGCCCAGTACGTCTTTTTTGTTTTCTTATCTCTAAATAGATTGTTCATGCGCGTCAGTGCCTTGGAAGTTCTGGCGAAAACAACCACTCCACTTACGGGTCTGTCCAACCGATGAACAACCCCAAGAAAAACAGCACCAGGCTTATTGTACTTTTCTTTAATATATCGCTTAGCCACTTCTACCAGTGGTTCATCACCGGTAGCATCTCCTTGCACCAGAGCACCGACTGGTTTATTCACAATCAATAGGTGATTGTCCTCTAAGAGTACTTCAATATTTTTATTGGTTGACATGGAAAAAGATTCCTTTATCAGGATTCCACATTTTCGCTTTCCTTAAATTCAGAAGTGAAATGAAAATCAATCTCAGGGAAATTATCTTGCACCATTTGCAACCAGGCTTTTGATTCTGCCATGAAAACCAGTTTATCATCCTTGTCTGTGGCAATATGTCGCTGCTTTGAAGCAATAAACTCCTCCAGTTTTTTTGGGTCCTTGCTGCTGATCCAACAGGCCTTGTAAATATTTTGTGAGGCAAACTCCACCGTGGCATTGTACTCGTTCTTCAACCTGAATTGAATTACCTCAAATTGGAGTGCCCCTACCGTGCCTACTACTTTTCTGTTGCCCAACTGGTATTGGAAAAGTTGTGCAACACCTTCTTCCATCAATTGAAGCAAGCCTTTCTCTAGTTGCTTGGTTTTCATCGCATCCTTGTTGATCACCTCTTTAAATATTTCAGGTGAGAAATTGGGGATGCCTGTATAAATGACTCTCTCTCCCTCTGTAAGCGTATCACCAATTTTAAGATTACCCGTATCATACAATCCCACAATATCACCCGGCCACGCTTCTTCCACGGTCTCTCTATCCTGGGCCATGAAAGCGGTAGCATTGGAAAAGCGAATATTTTTGTCTTGTCTTACATGGAGGTAATTGGCGCCTCTTTCAAATTTACCTGAGCAAACACGCAAAAACGCAATCCGATTGCGATGCTTAGGATCCATGTTGGCATGAATTTTAAAAATGAATCCTGTAAATTTCTTCTCTTCTGGATTGATTTCTCTTATGGTTGTTTCTCTGGGAATAGGTGCCGGTGCAATTTTGATGAATGTGTCCAACAATTCTTTTACCCCAAAATTATTTACCGCACTCCCAAAAAACACAGGTGCTACTTTGGCTGATAAATAATCGTCCACTTCAAAATCCGGATATACACCTTCAATGAGTTCTACATCAGCACGTAATTGCCTGGCATTGTTTTCTCCAACCAGCTCGTCAATAGCGGGATCATTGATGTCTGCGATCTCTTTAGCTTCCTCTACTTTTGTTTTGCTTGGTGTAAAAAGCTTTAAGCTTTTTTCGTAGAGAGAGTAAACTCCCTTGAAAGACTTACCCATGCTAATCGGCCAGCTAAGGGGTCTTACTTTGATATTCAATTTCTCTTCTATCTCATCCAGCAAATCAAATGGATCCTGGCCTTCGCGATCCAATTTGTTGATAAAGCATATTACAGGTGTGCTGCGCATGCGACACACCTCCATTAATTTCTCTGTCTGCATCTCTACGCCCTTCACACAATCAATTACCATGATTACGCTGTCTACCGCGGTAAGTGTTCGGTAAGTGTCTTCAGCAAAGTCCTGGTGACCGGGCGTATCTAACAGGTTTATTTTGATATCCTTATAGTTGAAGCCCATCACCGAGGTAGCAACGGATATACCCCTTTGCTTTTCTATCTCCATCCAGTCGCTGCGAGCATGGTCTTTTATTTTGCTGGACTTAACAGCCCCTGCCTTCTGGATGGCCCCGCCAAAAAGAAGTAGCTTTTCCGTGAGCGTGGTTTTGCCCGCATCAGGGTGACTGATGATGCCAAACGTTCTGCGTTTTGCTATTTCCTGTTCTAAGCTCATAATTTGGCCGCAAAGGTAACAAAACTAATCAGTTGGGATAGGCATCAAAATACTTAGATCAAGTTGGATAGGCATCAAAAAAGCCTCCCAAAGGAGGCTTTTTTGATGATCATTAAAACAGATTAATTAGTTAGGTGTTCGGCTTGTTCCAGTTCCGTAATAAAAGTCATTGATATAATTAACACCTGGATACGTAGTTATTGAGGTTCCTTTCGTTGAACTAAATCCAACTGCTGTTGCTGGTGTATTTCCTGCTAAATAGCCACTTCCTCCAGCTCCTACGGTAACTGCGGTAATGGCTCCATTGGCTACAGTAGCAGTTGCCGTTGCCCCAGCACCATCACCAGATGCAATGACAACCCGTGGAGCTCCTCCAAAGTTGCGACCTCCGTCTGTAACCGTAATGGCACTAATTGCCCCATTGGTTACAGTAGCGAATGCATTGGCATTATCTCCAACAACAAATGTAATGGTAGGAGGACTTGTATAGCCAGAACCTCCACTGGTGATGTTGATTCCTATTACCTTGCCAGTAGTACCATTCGACATAATGGCTGTAGCCACTGCGCCACT
>DATCZR010000088.1:0-2524 GCA_036525835.1 Cyclobacteriaceae bacterium | reverse complement strand
ACTGGAATATTTTCCAGTTTGTTTTCTTCTTGTGAAACGCGTCCATCGTGCCATTGTACCAGGGCAGGTATAAATGCCTGAAACCAGGCTATTCCTTCAGCTAATTCTGGATTAGATTCCATAAAGGCCTGAACATTGGTTGGTGTGCTTTCTGAGTATTCTTCGTAGGCAGCAAAACTAAAAAACGCAGAAGTGTTGGCCCCCTTTAACATGCGAGCTGGAAATTCACCAAGTTGCCGAATAACTACTGTGTCTCGTTCATTTATGGCTTTCACAAATCTTGGGGCGGTCTCAAATGCGTCCGCTCTATAAAATAAGTACCTGATAAAAAACACAGCGTCTTGCGGATTCAAAGTAAATTTTCGATCTACCAACCTTACTGTAATCGGTTTTTCTTTCAATGATTGGATGGCCTTAATTGTTTCAGTCTGCAAATTTGGATGCAGAGTATTACACGTTGAGTCATTGGCACAATGCTCGTAAAGTTTATTGAATGCACGGATCAAATCCGGAAAGCGGGACTCTAAAGCCGTGTTGTTAAGTATAGCAGGACCATCCAAAATAGCCGCGTGAATTTGAGATGAAAAATACTTCATAGTCATGATACCAAGCTTGGTACCATAGGAGGTTCCGTAAAGATTGTATTGATCATAGGGTAATGCCTTCATCAGTGCACCGATGTCTTTGGCATTTTGAGTAGTGTTGTACTTAGATAAATCTATACCCTGCGCTTTGATCTCTGCTACTTTATCGCTCATTGCTTTTTGGGTGATCTCCTTTTCTTCTTGTGAGGAGGCGTCTGCAGCGATGATGTCGATGAAAGTTTCGCTGATATCGGGCAAGGGAGTGGAAAGACCTATTCCGCGTTGTTCCACTACAATGAGATCGCCAACCATGCGCGACTCATGATCAACCCACCTTGTAGGGGAATAAAGCGCCCGCCCGCCTGGACCACCGGTAAGAATAATTACTGGTACACTTTCATAATTATTATTCTTTGATTTAAAAATGGCAAAAGCTATTTTGATGGTTTTGCCCATTGGTTTGCTGTGATCTTCCGGTACAGACAAAAAGCCACATTGAACGTCATCCTTGTTTTCCCAGTTTTCCCATGACGCGCACTCGCAGTAGGTGATTGGTAAGGCATCGTCCTTGCAAGAAAATGCCAATGCGGTCATCAGAAAAAGCAGGGTCACCCTGAAGCAAACCAAACAATTCATTGAATAATAATTTGTCAGACAAGCTATGCTTTAAAATGTAAAATGCGAAAGGGATTGGTATGAACGGACAATTCTTTACGATAATCCTTTGTGGAGATGCAGACTATTTCTGTTTACTCAGTGCAACTTTTTTCTTTGGCGATTTTGAATTGACAGACTTTTTCCGTGCCAATTTCTTTTTGGTGATTTTTTTAATTGGCTTCTTTTTAGCCTTCGTTTTCAATTTTCTAGAGGGTAAGGCATTCACAAACTCGATGCCCATGTTGAGCCAGTAAGAGAGATCTTTATTCTTTTTGAAACCATCCGGAGACACGTAAACGAACCCCTTTAATGACCTGCCCGTAAAGTCCATTTCCCTGCCATAAGGATGCGACAGCGCCTCCTCATAACGACTTTCAATTACTCTCACCATCAAATCGTCTTTGACAATTCCACAACACATTCTTCCTTTCAGCATGAAGCACAATCCACCCATCATTTTTTTCTCTTCTATCTTTTTCAGATCGGCTAACTGCTCTCGCAACCGATCAGCTAATTCTTCATTGAAAGCCATGACACATTATTATTAGTTAATTTGTAGAGCTCTGAATTACTTTAAAGTTTCATCCAGCCATTTGAAGAATTCACGTTGCCATACAATAGCGTTCTGCGCGCTAAGCACCCAGTGGTTTTCCTCGGGTAAATAAACTAGTTTACTTTTAATTCCTCGAAGTTGTGCGGCTTGAAAAGCTTCTAACCCTTGTCCAATAGGTACGCGATAATCTTTTCCGCCTTGTACGATTAGTATAGGCGTGTCCCACTTATCCACCAGATTGATCGGATTAAATTCTGAATAGGTTTTCTGAGCAGCAGGATTTTTGTCCCAATAGGCACCGCCATTGTCCCAGTTGACAAACCACATTTCTTCCGTGGTGCCGTACATGCTTTTCATGTTGAAAATGCCATCATGAGAAATAAATGTTTTGAATCTTCCATTGTGAATGCCTGCAAGATAAAATACAGAATAGCCCCCAAAGCTTGCACCAACGCAACCGAGTTTGGCTTTATCTACAAAGCTCTCCTTTGACACTTCATCAATGGCTGTAAGGTAATCTCGCATTACTTGTCCGCCATAGTCTTTGCTGATTTGTTCGTTCCACTCCACGCCAAAACCGGGCATGCCTCTTCGATTAGGGGCAACAACAATGTACCCTTGTGCTGCCATCATTTGAAAATTCCAGCGAAAAGAATAAAACTGGGTAAGCGCTGATTGCGGCCCGCCCTGGCAATAAAGCAGTGTAGGATATTTTTTGGTTGAATCAAAG
>DATCZR010000087.1:0-4927 GCA_036525835.1 Cyclobacteriaceae bacterium | reverse complement strand
GATGTGGCCATCTTCAAATTCCTGCTCAGAGCGTACGTCTACAATAGGTAATTGCAACCTTTTCGTCAGAAACTCATCCCATTCCATTTCACGTGCCATCATATTTCGCCACAAAAGTATGGATTAATGATCAAAAAGGATGGGCGACTAGTCGAAGTTCACACCAACACTGGTGGCGATACCTATCCGAAATCCATAGGTCTGGTATTGTCCTCCAGAAAATGACATGGCTCCTTCCAGACGAAATATTCTTAAGATTCCATCTAATGAATATCCAATTTCAGTATAATCATTGGATAATGGGGTGGCTAAGTAGTTGACAAACAAATTCTCGGTAACACCAGTAAGTCTTACCAAAGGCAACTGGGTAATTAAAAACTTTCTGAAGTGATAATGTGCATTAGCAGTTACATACTTATCTCTGGTGCTGTAAATGTAATAATCAAGCAGGCGATAACTTCCCACCGGATCAGTGGTAACAAATGGAGTTTGATTGCCGATGAAGTGTGCGTAGTCCATGAAATACAATTTATTTGCATTTAAAAACTTACCCCCTTTCACAGCAACATCCAGCCGTCCTCTTATTCCCATTCTAATGCTGTGCTTCACGCCCACTTCAACCAGGTCAAAATCAACCTGACTGTTAAACACATTATTGAATCCTTTCTTATAATCAAATGTTAAAAGGGGTGATGAGTTTTCTATCCTAAACTTCCGCCCATTACGAATTCTGTACTTTTGCCATGGACGGGCTTCAATTCCAACAGATCCAATAAATGCGTTGTGATCAGGAAATCCGGTTGTGATCAACAATTGGTTAACCGGAGCATTTGGTGTATACGACTCTTTATCGCGCTTCACCAATTTGAAATCAGAGTTATTAAACAATTCATATCTCCTTGATAAGCTCCAATTGCTGGTTAAAGTAGTTTTTGAATTCAAGGTCTGCCGGTAATTAACCTCAACAAAATCTCGCTCATAAAGCTTAATGAGATTGCGCTCCAGGAAAAGCGTGGTGAATGTATTGACGATGGGGTGAATGGGTTCATCTGCATTAAATTGTTGAACATACCTGCCTCCTTCAACTGTAATTCTACTTTTATTGGTTCTGTAATCTACTCGCAACTTTCCTGAAAGGGTTTTTCTGGAAAAAGCATATCTCCCGATTGGTGTTATTTCCAGTCTTCTGACATGAGGACGTTTTGATTTATCAAGCGAATCCCGCTCAACCCATCTTTTGACCAGGCCGATTTTATATATAAGATTGAATCCTTCTACCGTATTGAAATCACTCCATGGCGGATGAATGATGAACGTTGATGTTTTTGAAAGTTTGTAATTATCTCCGATGAGAATATCCCAGGGTTGAAATCCTTTGTGCCTGGATGTTTTTAGTGAATCTCCTTCCTCTTTTTTGCGGTCCACAACTGCCAGGCTGTCTGCTTTCTTGTATCCTTTTATTTCATCCAGCGTCAAAGCGATTGGACGAATCTCAGCCCAAAAAAGTGAATCCTTTTTGAAAGCCATCGAGTCGACCGTGTATTTCGTTTCAGACAGCACTTCGGGTTGATCGGATTCCTTTCTTTCCTCCTTCTCATAATCCTTAATCAATTTCCTCAATTCTTTATTTGTGATTTCTTTTCCGTTGTCTAGTCGTTCTTTTAAGTTTTGATCCTTCTCACTGAATTGACTCTTGATTTCCTTAGCCTGTTCTTTTTGTATCTTCTCATCAATCACTTCCATTTCAAGCACCAGGTCAGGGTTTAGTGTGATCTTATAATCCTTAACGGTGGCTAGGTAATTGTATTCGAACTCAAAGCCAAATACCTTTCCATCAACCCGAAACTGCTGAGAAAATGGGAGCCACGCTTTGTCGTCAATCGGATTATATATTTGTTTCACTTCAAAGTCAATCCCCAGTTTGGTCACCTTAAAATCCAGGCTATGAATGCTCCACCAATTCTCCACAATGAAAAGCTCCCCCTCAAAAACATTATCACCCCTTGATCTAGGTACAACCCTGATTTTGCTTACATCGTACTCGCGATCTTTGAATGTTCCCAGATATTCAAATCGATAATAAGAAAACGCTTTGGGTGAAAGTGGAGATACGGTCTCAGCAATTTCAGATTCATAAAAGCTACCGAAGACGTATGCATTAGGTGAGGTGTTATTGTCATTACCATCACTGTACACTGCTATTACTTTTTCCTCAAACTTATTGGGCCGTGTGTAAATAACTTCACTTACGGATTCAGAAATGAAAACTCTGTCTTTGGTGATCCCCTCCTTCTCCAATGCTTTTTTAGCCAGCCATGGATAGTCTTTTAATCTTCCCTTTCCTTTGATGTACACTTTAGCGGAATACCTATCGATCTGTTGTGTGTGGTATTTTGCCTTGGCTATGGCTTTCCGCATGATAGTATAAGCCGGATCCTCATTGCCAGCCGTAATAATTATGTTTTGAAGAACAATGGCCTGTTCTTTCATGGCAATATTTAACACAATGAATGATTCTTTCACTTCAACTTCACGGGTGATCGTTTCATACCCTAAGTATTGATAGGTAACATCGTAGACACCAGGAGCCAGGGCCACTTCATAATGACCATCTGGCCCGGAAACCCCTCCTGACCCTGTTTGTTTGATGAATATTGTGGCATAAGCCAATGGCGCGCCTTCCTGAGTACTAATCTGCCCCTTAATTCCACCCGCATAGGAGAATACGGCTGCCAAGTAGCAGATTAGCAAAGCTGAAATTCTGATATAACTCGATGGATTCACGTAGGCACGATTTGCTGCTAGGAAAGATAAAATCCTTTTGCGCTGATCATTTGTTCTACCGGTTCAGGCACCAGGTACTTAATTGATTTTTTGGCACGAATGCATTTGCGGATAAAGGTGGCGGAAATATCAAGAATGGGGGCATCAATCATCATCACATGATCATGACGCTTAATCTCGGAATTAGTTGCATTGGGTCTTGGATAAACTAACAATTGATAATCCTTAAGGATTTGCTCATGGTTCTTCCATTTTGCAAAATTTGTCAAATTGTCCTCGCCAATAATAAGCACAAATTCCTTATCCGGATTTTTCTCAGATAAGTGAGCTAATGTATAGGCTGTAAAGCTGGGTTTTGGCAAGTGGAACTCAACATCAGAAACTTCAAATTGATAGTTGTCAGCGATCGCTGCTTTTACCAAATCATAGCGATCAAATTCATGAAGTAGACTTTTACTTTGCTTCAACGGATTGTGAGGAGTGACCACAAACCATACCTTATCCAGGTTTCCGTTTCCCAATATGCAATTGGCAATAATAAGATGTCCTATGTGTATAGGATTAAACGATCCGAAAAATAAGCCAATCCTTTTCTTTTCCTCCATAGTGGGAATCTAGGCTTTCTTGAAGTCATCATAAAGCTGTTGCGCCTTTTTTTTAGACTCCTCCAGATCATCATTGATAAGGACCACATCAAATTTGTCTTCAAATGACATTTCGAACTTTACTTTGTAAAGTCTTCGGGATATACTCTCTTCCGTTTCTGTACCCCGATCTTTCAATCGCTCCTTTAAAACCTCAATGGAAGGCACCTTCACAAAGACGGATAAAGCATTCTTACCAAAATATTTTTTAAGGCTGATGCCTCCTTTAACGTCCACATCGAAAATCACATTCTTGCCACTTTCCCAAATTCGTTTGATTTCAGATTTTAACGTCCCATAAAAATTTCCTTCATACACTTCTTCCCATTCAACAAATTCATCGTTGTCAATCCTTTTTTTGAATTCCTCTGGTGATAGAAAATAATAGTCTTTTCCATCTTGTTCCGTTCTCCCTCTCCGATCACGGGTTGAGGCGGATACAGAAAAAAGAATATCCTCGTTATAATCGAGCAGATGTCTGACTAAAGTAGTTTTCCCAGAACCCGATGGGGCTGAAAAAATGATGGCTTTACCTGGCATTAGGAAATGGAATTCACCTGGCTCTTATTTTTTTCTATCAGGTCAGATGGCACGTGGTTGCCGCAACATTTAGATTTGATTAAGTGTTTGATCTGCATATCCAGCTGGTGGGTTTTATAACAGGGTGCGCATTCATCCATATGTTTTTTAAAGTAAGCTTGTTGCGCCTCAGTGGCATCGCCATCCAAAATGGTTTGAAGCATTTCAAGGCAGGTGGCTTTTTTTCCGGTTGAACTGGTAAAAGGATTGTCAAGAGGACTCATAGGCTAAGTATTTTTGTAACCCATTTTAGTTGCATATTCACTCAGTTTATCTTTTAACAAATTTCTTGCGCGATGTAGTCGGCTCCGGACAGTTCCAATAGGAATATCCAGAATCTTTGCCATTTCATCATACTTAAAGCCCTCCAAATCGCATAAAATAATCACCGTCCTAAAGTCCACATCCAATGAATTCAATGCATTGGATATTTCATCACCTATCATGTCTTGCAAAGACTCTACCCGCAAGTCAGTCGTAATCTGACGGTCTACATCATCAGAATTATAATAGCTTTCTACTTCCTGGTAATCAACTTTTGAAGGTTCTTTGCTCTTCTTTCGATAATCGTTGATAAAGCTGTTTTTCAAGATTCGAAACAGCCATGCTTTCGCATTAGTTCCTTTTTGGAAAGATTCTATGAAACGATATGCCTTTAAATAAGTGTCCTGAACGAGATCTTTGGCATCATCTTCATCCAATGTAAGTCGATAACCAAAATTGTACATGGAGTTGATATGGGGCAAAAACTCATTGTTGAAGACCTGAACCTTCTCTTTCTCTGAATACTTCTCCCGGTGGGTTTCTTCCATAAAGAACCAAAAATAACAAAAGATTAACGGATCGAAAGATCAGATAATTTTATAATTGCGGAATTCACCCATGCGCCATCCTGTCCATTTTTCAATGAGTCGCTTGGC
>DATCZR010000086.1:0-7034 GCA_036525835.1 Cyclobacteriaceae bacterium | reverse complement strand
AAACAATATACTTGGTGTTCAACATATTAAGCACCCCGTAATTGGCAAACTGTAATCCACCAGTTTGGGCATCATTGATAAACTCATTCGTCTCTTTGGAAAGACAAGAGTCATATAAATCCTGATACCTTCTCATTTTAGCTCCATGATAGCCTCCCAGCGAATTATGATAATAAGAAGTACGTGCCTCCTGGCTGAAACTTTCCTGCAGGCTATATACTCTGTAATTGCTTTTATCTTTTAAAATTTCTTCATCAGCACCGGTAGGTGAGAAATTGGCTGTTCTTTTCCGTTGATAGTTATCCAGACTGAAATATCGTCTATCCACGATCGATAGATCCATCGCCACCATAAAAATGAGAAAAGCATAAAAGCCAAAAACAGAAATCCGCTTTCTTGCATCGGAATAGAGCACCAGAAACATACCGAGGATAAATGCAAAAGATCTGAAAGCGTCAGCCCGTAACAATGCCTTTCGATCTTCTTTTAGCGCACTTAGAAACCAGGCAGGCAGTTGTGATTCTCCATCACGAAGAAATGAAAACATGCCTGCACCCAGCCAAATGAGCAGGCAGAGTCCACCCGTGGACGCAAAAATGACGATCAGTTTTTTCTTTGTTTCTTTATTGATTCCAATCTCCAGTAATTTTTCAAGGCCAAGCATGCCGAGTAATGGCATGGCAAATAATAAAATAATAATAGCAAAAGTGACTGACCTGAATTTGTTGTAGCCGGGCAAATAATCAAACATAAAATAATTAAAGCTGTCGAAGTGCCTTCCCCAACTGAGCATCATTCCGAGAACACCTACGCCAACCAACCACCAAACGTATTTCTTTTCTGCAAATACAATTCCGAGCACAAAAAGGAAGCAAATGATGGCGCCTCCATAGTATGGCGCAGTAAACGCCTGTGGGCCCCAATAGGCACTTGAGTATTGCGCCAGTTGATTCGCTGTGTTGTTATCACCACTACGAATGAGTGCTGTATAGGTAGCACTACTTTCGTCTTGTACAAGATAGTTACTGCTAGCTCCCCCGTAAATATTTGGAATCATGACAGCCATCGTTTCCAACAAGCCACTGCTATGATAAAAGGCATAATCACGATCCAATCCACTGCCCGCCTCATTCTTTGATACCAACTCAGATTTTCCTCTAATGCTGTAGGCGCTGTATTCCTGTATGGCCCAGAACTGACCGAAAAAAGTTCCTACCGCCAGCAGGACAGCAGGAATGAGCAAGCCAATGTTTTTAAAGAATGGTGTCAATTTATTTTCACGGACTGCCATGATAAGCTGCACCAGACCGTATGCCAGTACGATAAGCAGCAGATAGTAAGTTATCTGAAGGTGGTTTTCACGCAGATGTAATGCTAACCCCAATGCAGTCACCGCAAAACCCAAAATTCTCCTATTGGAAAAGGCCAAATGAATTCCAGCCACGACCAATGGCATAAAAGCGATGGCACCTATCCTAGCATTATGTCCTGCTGAAAGCCCGATGATCATGTAAGAGGATAACCCGAATGCCAACGCCCCTGCGATCGCAAACATTGGCCTGACTCTAAAGGCCAACAACAGGATATAATAACTTAAGAATGCCCAATAGATATTGATAACCGGATGAGGTAAACCCAGCGAAAAAATCTGCTTAATGTTAACGATAACTCCATTACTCCATTCCAGGTTGACCAGATACGCTGGCATGCCACTAAACATGGATTCTGCCCACAAACCCTCTTCACCCGTTGCGGCTCTGTAATCACGCAATGACTTAGATGAGGCCTCCCATTGTTGTATGTCATGTTGACTAATAACCTTATTGTCGAAAAAAACAGGATTGAAAAAGATGATGGTCACCGCCAAAAAAATGATAGCAGCAATAAGATGAGGCAGCACCTGCTCTTTGAAAATAATATTTTTCATTCAGAATTTTTAAACCCATGCAAAGTAGCAAGGATTTAAGGATTTAGAAATAATATGAGATATCCTGCAAATACTTAGATCAGCGCCTATTGTTCCGGGATTTGCACTTTCATTTCAGCCCTTCGGTTCAATGAATGTTCTTCATCAGAACATTCAACACCTTCACTGCAATGGTTAAGGAGCAGCTCTTCACCAAATCCATGAGCTACGATTCTTGATTTGACAATGCCATTGGCCACAAACCAATCTAAAACAGTCTTTGCCCTTCGTTCAGAGAGTCTTTGGTTGTATTCATGTGTACCAAAAGAATCTGCATGCGCCCCGATATTAAGGGTCGATTCTTTCTTTTTTTGCAAAGTCTTCAAGAGTGGCCTTAGCTGTCCAATAGCCAGCGGTTTTAAATCGGATTTGTCAAAATCAAATTGTACCTCGGCCTTTTCTTCATAAATTTCTTCCAACAGAAAATCGTTAAACAATTCACCTTTGAAAATATTTGCAGTGTTCATATTGAAACTTTTAGGTAAATGCCCTGGCTTGCTTGAAGATATTTTGTAGTGTTTGTTAGGCTCTAATTTAAAGGAGTATTTGCCAAGGCTATCAAGGAGAACTGTTTCTGTGGTTCCATCCGTAAGGTCATCAATGGTTACGCTCGCCCCCGGAAGTATACTCTGAGTTTCATTGCTGTATACTTTTCCTTTCGCAAAAAGGGAATGCTTCCACAGCGGAATCAATACGCTGTCTCCTCCCATGTATCGGGTAAAGGTTGAATAGGTTAATGAGTCTACCCATGAATAATCTTCTTTCGCAGCAGTCAGTTGATAGTCTAAATCAAAGTCGAGATCAAAGTGAACAATTCCCAACTCACTACTCGTGGTCATTCCCACCTTATTTCCTTCTCCATCAAATAAATTTACCTCTGCGCCAGGGATTACTGTCGTTGAGTCAAATCGATCAATCACCTTGCCTGTCAGGAAAAATGACTTGACCTTGAACTTATAAATATCATCATAACCATTACCTCCCGGACGATTGGAAGAAAACAGCCCCTCTCTTCCGTTATTATCAAGGATCAATGCAAAATCATCTGATGAAGTGTTTAGCGGAAAACCAAGGTTTGAAGGCAATCCGAAAGTTTGATCTTTTCCCTTGTAGCTCACAAAAAGATCCAGTCCACCTAACCCCCCCAAGCCGTTTGAAGCATAATACAAGGCCGAATCAAGAACCACATAAGGATATAAGTCATCGCCAAGGGTATTCACTTTTGGTCCGAGATTGACTGGCTTAGACCATTTTCCATTGACTAATTCTGAATGATACAAGTCTACTCCCCCAAAGCCGCCAGGCATATCTGAAGCATAGTACATGGTTGTTCCATCCTCAGAAACCCAGGGATGTCCATTGGAATACTCATCATCATTGAAAGGAAATTCCGCCAGTCGGCTCATTCGATTGTCCTCTCCCAGCCTAGCAAAGAATATTTTGAAGTTTATTCTGCCCTGCTTATTTACGTACGGTTTCCCATTGCGCATATTACTGCGGGTAAAGGCGACTTGCTTTTGGTTATCGAAGAATACGATGGGGCCGTCATGCAAGGGAGAGTTTAGGGAAGTGCCATAAAATGGCTCAATATCTTTCTCAGACTCGATGGATTCTTTCGGTGCAATGAAAACATTGAGATGAGCTTCATCTTCATCAATGGCCGAAAGTGATTTCTTTTTGATAAACAGATCTCTATCCCTCGCAGAAACAAATACCACCTGGTCTTTATAAAGATGGGGCGAGAAATCCGATTGGTCACTGTTGTACGGCTCATTAGAAATTGCGTACAATACAGAATCACGGAAATAATAACTTAGGGAATATATGAAGTCCAATTTGGCAGCTGCACGGGGGTCATCTGTCTGTGCCTTTGCATATTCAGCAAACCATCTTTCGGCCTCTCCATATTTACCACGGATACTTAAAATCTGAGCATAGTGATATTTATAGATAGGATCACCTTGTGGTAAATTGGCTAACTCCGCATATTTAATCTCCGCTGCTTCAATATCTCCGAGTCGAAAGTAGCATTCAGCAATGCGATTATGCGCTTCATAGTTGTCAGGATGGCGCTGCACCGTATATAAGTATAGCTCCAATGCATTCCTGTAAGCCAGCGCTTGATACATCCGCTCTGCTTTTTCAAAAGAGCTTAGAAATAGTGTGCTTATGTTGGAGCTCTGAGCGTGAAGCTGGAAACTTATCAATATTAGCAGTATAGGTATTATCCTTCTAATCATGCTTAAAAATAGCGAGGTGTTACGACTCCCTTTAAGTTGAAGTGGAATCGATAATTTAAAAGTATCTCGTGAGATCCAAGTTCTGCCGTGCGCAAAAGTCCTGTGGTTACAGAATAAGCATATCCAAACCTGAGCTGATCGGTCACCTGCAACTCGGTCATCATGGTAAAGGCATTTGAAAATTTGTAGGACATGCCCACCCAGAGCACTTCATCAAAAAGTAAATGCGCATTTAGATCCAGCTCAACCGGACGGTCATCTACCACCTTGAACAAAAAATTAGGTTTGACTTTGAACATTGGGTTAATGGTGAAAACATAACCCCCAGTAAGGATTATTGGATTGGATTGCTTTACTGTTTTAAAATTTGTTCCTCGTGTGAATACATTATTGATCATGTGCGGCAAGGAAACCCCAGCGTACCAATTCGCCGAACTGTAAAATACGCCAGCTCCAAAATTGGGTCGTGTTTGACGTACATCCTCCGCAAAAAGAATATCCGGATTGTAAGTATCCAGCTGTGAATACCTGGCGTTGTACATTCCCAATCCAGCCTGGAGGCCGAAAGAAAAGCTTGCATCCTTTCTCAATGGAATCCGATAAGCATAAACAGCATTGATACCCGTTTGACCAATAACTCCGATTTTATCGTGCACCATCATAAAGCCCACGGCCATTCTTTGATTGACCAGTGGTGAGTGCGCAGAAAAGGTCTGCGTAGTCGGCGCACCCTCCAATCCCACATTCTGAAATCTCGACAGCAAACTTGCGCTTAGTGCTCCATGGCTTCCTGCATAGGCCGGATTAATCGCCATGCCGTTGAACATATACTGCGCGTAAGATGCCTGTTGCTGTGCAAATGCAATGGACCCGCAAAGGAGAAAAGCCAAAACTATAACCAGACGAGTACGCATTATTTTCTTTTCAAAACTACAAATCCACTTACCGGAGCACTTCCGTCACCCAAATCGATATTATAGAAATAAGTTGCCTCCGGCAGATTTCCTTTAATCATTCCCCGATTTGATTCACCCCTCCAAACTTTATCTTCATTGTTGTAGCCCAACATCTCAAAAACAAGATTATTGAAACGGTCAAATACGCGAACCTTGTTCTCTGTATAGAAATCAACACCATCAATTCTCCAATAATCATTGTCACCATCTCCGTTTGGTGTAATGCCTTCGTAAGGTCTTAAAGGAAGGTCCTCTACTACGAATACTAATGTTCCTTGCCCGCATTGAGATGGCACGCCAGTATCGCAGATTTCATAAACCAAAGAATCAATACCGCGGAAAGTAACATCTGACTGATAACTGTAGTTACCATCTGAACTTAGGATTGCCATGCCATGTGCAGGCATTATAACCGGAGTCCCCGTTGCTGTGAATGAATCACCCTCAGTATCAAAATCATTGTCAGTCACGTTGCCAAAAGAAATCACATTGCGCAACACATTGATGGAATCCCTTTCAGCAGTAGGTGGATCGTTCACTGGTGTCACATTAATTTCAATTCTTAGGACTCCACATAAGCTTGGCGTTCCGTCATCACACACGGAAACTTCCCAAATGGCTAATCCGTAGAAATCTTTGGTAGGTATGAACTCAAAGCAAAACTCTATGTTCTGATAGATATTAAGCTCTCCTCCAACTTGAATATTGGTCACAGAATTCAAAGAAACATCATCACCATCCGGGTCTATTGATTCAAAGCACACTACTAACGGAGTATCCTCAGCTGTAGTGGCTTGTAGCAACCCACCTGGCTCTCCATTGACAAATAAATCTGGAGGATGATTAACGGGGTTAACGGTGATCGTGATTAATTTCGTTGCACACTCCGAAGGTAAAGGAATGCCTTCATCACATAAAGTAACTGAAATCAACTCCTGCCCGCTGTATAATGGATCAGGTGTATACGTAAAAGTACCATCCTCGTTGATTACAATTTCGCCATTAAGCGGAGCCACCGCGGGTGTGGTATCTACGGCAAGCATTGTTCCCTCAAGATCCACATCACCCACATCGAAAACAGATTCGTTCAATGGCACATCTTCATCTGTTGAAAAAGCCAGATCCACTAAAGTGGGAGCATCATTTACTGGTAAGACATCAATGGTAATAGTCGCAGTGGTTGATTCTCCACTTTCATTGTCCAAAGCCGTATAAATAATGGAGGTTATTCCGTTGAAATTGAGTGCAGGCTCATAGGTAACATCACCCGCTCCATTCACTGTCCAAACTCCATTAACGACATTAAAAGTATTCTGAATACCTGCTGCAGATGGATCTAAGTCCACGGTCGAAGGGTCCAAGGCACCATCTACATCCATATCATTTGCCGTAATATCGGTTAGCGTAACAGGTGTATCTTCATCTGTGATCCCGCTGTCATCGGTAGCTACAGGCGGATCATTCACTGAATTTACGGTAATGGTTACAGTGGCTGCATTTGAACTTGTCCCCTGATTATCATTAACCCTGTACTGCTCAGTTGCTATCCCATTAAAATTAAGCAAAGGAGTAAAGGTCAAGTCTCCGGCTGCATTTACACTCCATGTTCCAAAAGCGTTTGTAATTGTATTTTGGATACCCGCTGTTAATAAATCTAAATCAACAGTGACTGCGTCAACCGTTCCATCAACATCCGTATCATTTGCTGTAATTGCCAACACGGTAACTGGGGTATCTTCATTGGTTACTCCGCTATCATTTACCGCCACTGGTGCATCGTTCACGGGCGTTACCGTAATGGTGATGCTTGCTGGTGCTGAGGTTGCACCCAAATTATCATTGACCGTATAATTAATTGTAGCTATACCATTA
>DATCZR010000085.1:0-11825 GCA_036525835.1 Cyclobacteriaceae bacterium | reverse complement strand
GCAGCGATTGAGGAGCAATGATGACAAGAAATATACCCAACAATATGAAAAAATTGTGCTGAGGTGTATGTTTGGTATTATCAACGCAGCTAGAAATTCAGCATAAACTTCATCTCACAAGTTTTGAAGGGGCTTCTTGGCACTTACCCCTGTTGCGTTTATCGCCCTTTTGCGGGAGGGGGAGTTAATATACCAATGCCCTGTTGGGATATTAGCGAATATCTTAAAGGCAGGGCTTCACCCACGAAATGGCAACGGCTGCTATTTTGCGAAGCATTCATTATCTTCACACAGAGAACCCAATTTTAATAGTTTACCAATTCGCTAGCCATGCCACAAACACTCGTCAGCACGACCATTGGAAGGAGATCTTTTTTGAAGGCTTCGGTACTTGCCGGAGGTGGATTGATGCTGGGATTTAATTGGCTGATGTCATGCACCTCTAAATCAAGTGATTTACTTGCTTTACCTAGGGAATGGTTTGAACTTAATGGATACTTGAAAATTGGTGAAAATGAGATCGTCACCATCATGTCTCCTAATCCGGAGGGGGGTCAAAATGTAAAAACATCCATGCCGATGATTGTGGCCGAAGAGCTCGATGTGGATTGGAAAAATGTAATTGTCGAGCAGGCACCGTTAAATACCAAATACTACACACGTCAGACGATCGGTGGCAGTCAAGCTATTCGCCAGGGATGGAAAGTCTTACGTACTGCCGGAGCTGCAGCCCGGCAAATGTTGCGTGAGGCAGCGGCCAAGGCCTGGCAAGTACCTGCAGATGAAATTACTACTGAGTCAGGAACACTTTATCACAAGCAAAGTGGAAGATCCGCGGGATACGGTGAGATGGCATCGGCTGCAGCCAATATAGAAGTACCGGCTGAAGTGAAACTGAAAAACGTTAGCGATTTTAATTTGATTGGCACCTCTCAAAAGAACGTTGACATTAAGAAGATTGTCACCGGAAAACCACTGTTCGGAATAGATGTAAAGCGAGAAGGTATGCGGATTGCCATGATCATGCATCCACCTGCATTTGGAATGAAACTAAAATCAATCGATGATACTGCGGTAAAGGCTATGCCAGGGATCAAAGACGTATTTCCGATCAACATATTTAATGACGGCTACGAAAGAAAGAATTTTGATACTTGTACTTTTCCTGAAGTGGTAGCAATCGTAGGAAACACTACCTGGGAAGTGATGAATGCAAAGAAAGCCCTACAAGTTGAATGGGAGGCATTCAACGATCACACCATTACTAAAGACGGGCGTCGGGGACCGCAGTCTGTAACCATTCCTGGTGGTTTGGAGAATACATCAGATCACAAAGCCAACATGGCGCAGATGATGTCTAAATCCGCCAAAGTAGTCCGTAAAGATGGCAACCCTGAAGCGGCCTTTAAGAATGCAGCTAAAGTTATTGAACGTACCTATACGGCTCCTTTCCTGGCGCATAATTGCATGGAACCTATGAACTTCTTCGCCCATGTCACAGCAGAGAAAGCCGATTTGGAAGGGCCTTTACAAAAACCTGAGCTCTTGGAGCAAACGCTGTCAGCCAGACTCGGCATGCCGTTGGAGAAGATAGATATCCAGATGACTCGCCTGGGAGGTGGATTTGGCCGGAGATCTTACGCGCACTGGCTAGTTGAAGCCGCGCTCATCTCTCAAAAAGTTGAAGCACCGGTCAAATTGATTTACACGCGAGAAGATGATATGACCTCAGGCATTTATCGCCCTACGTATAGTGCCATTTATCGAGCCGCTTTAGACAAAGACAATAACCTCATTGGATTTCATGTTAAGGCTGGTGGTATTCCTGAAGGTCCGCTCCATGCGAATCGATTTCCTGCGGGGGCTGTAGATAATTACCTGGCAGAAGATTGGACGATCAATTCTAACATAACCGTAGGTTCTTTCAGGGCACCAAGATCAAACTTTATAGCAGGAGCAGAACAATCCTTTTTGGATGAAGTGGCAGAAGCGGCAGGTAAAGATCCTATTGATTTTAGGCTTGAATTATTGGATAGGGCACTGACTAATCCTGTTGGTGAGGATAATGATTATGAAGCGGATCGGTATGCAGGTGTATTAAAACTTGCCAGAAAAAAATCCGGTTGGGATAAACCAACTCAAGGCGTGCATAGGGGAGTGGCTGCCTACTTCTGTCACAATACTTATGTAGCACAGGTATTGGATGTGAAAGTGGAAAGCGGAAAACCAATTGTTCCCCGCGTCTGTTGCGCAGTTGATTGCGGTATCGTTGTCAATCCTGATGCCGCCATCAACCTGACAGAAGGGGCTATCGTGGATGGCATTGGCAATGCCCTGTTTGGTGAAATGCCTTTTAAAAATGGCGTACCTCAAAAAAACAATTTTGACAAATACCGATTGATCAGACATAGCGAAGCACCTAAGGCCATTGACGTTCATTTCGTGCAAAATGAAATTGATCCTACAGGATTGGGTGAACCCGCATTTCCTCCTGTGTTTGCTGCCTTAGCCAATGCGCTATACAAGGCTACTGGCAAACGCCATTATCATCAGCCGTTTATAGGAGACTCATCACTGTTGGGGTAACAACCGTTATTGCGAGGGAGATTCGATCTAGCTGAAAGCCAGGATCGAACGACCGCGGCAATCCCCAAATTAGGGCAACCCTCTCACTTCGTTAGTTTATTAACAATCTTTTTATGTTAAAATATATTTTTCGCTTAAGGAGATTGCCACGCCTTCCGCGCTCGTGCCGCGCACTGGCTCGCAATGACGTAAAGGATTTTAGGTTAAGTAATGGTGAGGTGCCATAAATTGAACGTCATTGCGAACTGAAGCATTGGTTGTGGGTAGGGGTGAAGCAATCCCCAAAATTTTTGGAAACTTCAAAACCATAACTATTCCACCATTACCACTCTTTTATTTCTTCAAACAAATCATTCCAATTAGGATTAATGGATGAAATCAATAACTCCTTCTTTTTCCTTGATCCTCCCTTTATCTGTTTTTCTCTTGCAATTGCTTCTACAATCAGATGGTAATTTTCATAGTAAACAAGCTTATCTAAGTTGTAACGGCTTGTGAAGCTCTTCGGATAAATCCTTTCCTTATGTACGGTTACGCGAGCAAATAAATCTGATGTTACTCCTGTGTACAATACAGAATGATGTTGGTTTGTCATTATGTAAACGCTACCGCCTTTTATCATATAGCCAATATAACAACTCAAAATTACTCTCTGCCTTGGAGATTGCCACGTCATCCGCGCTCGTGCCCCGCACTGGCTCGCAATGAGGTAAAGATTTAGCATGAGGTTTTGTAAAGTGCCAGAAAAAGTAATCCTCAAGTTTAGGGATTCCTTAGAGTTGTAATTTTACAATTTCACAAAAAAAAGTGACTCCAAATTGTTATCCGGAGCCACTTCAGTTGTATTACGCTAAGCTATTTTATTTCAAATCAAACCTATCCAAGTTCATTACCTTGTCCCAGGCAGCTACAAAGTCTTTCACAAACTTATCCTGTGAATCTTTGCATCCATACACTTCTGCAAGCGCACGAAGTTCTGAGTTAGAACCAAATATTAAGTCAACTCGAGTACCGGTCCACTTCACCTCTCCGGTTTTGCGATCGCTACCTTCAAACACATCTTTCTTGTCTGATGTGGCTTTCCAGGTAGTTCCTAAATCCAATAAATTCAAGAAGTAATCATTGGTGAGCGATTCTGGCTTCTTGGTGAAAACGCCATGCTTGGAATGATCGTAGTTAGTGTTGAGTACACGCATGCCACCGACAAGTACGGTCATCTCCGGACCTGTGAGTGTCAATAGTTGAGCACGGTCGACCAGCATCTCTTCAGCAGTTGCTCTGTGTGTTGCATTGAAGTAATTGCGGAATCCATCTGCTGCAGGTTCCAATGCATCAAATGACTCAATGTCCGTTTGTGCCTGTGAAGCATCTGCACGTCCAGGAGTAAAAGGTACTTCAATGTTATGCCCAGCATTCTTGGCAGCCTTTTCTATTCCGGCACATCCAGCTAGTACAATGATATCAGCCATAGATACCTCCTTGCCACCAGTCTGTGCTTTATTGAAATCCTTTTGAATGCTTTCCAATTTCTCAAGCACCTTGGTCAATTGTTTTGGGTTGTTTACTTCCCAGTTCATTTGAGGAGCCAGGCGGATACGCGCTCCATTTGCACCACCGCGTTTATCCGATCCTCTGAATGTAGAGGCTGAAGCCCACGCAGTAGATACCAATTGAGCAACAGTAAGTCCGGAAGCTAGTATCTTACTTTTTAGTTCGGCAATGTCATTCTTATCAATCAGTTTATGCTTTACTGCGGGAATAGGATCCTGCCAGCTAAGTTCTTCCTTAGGTACTTCAGGTCCGAGATAACGTGCAATAGGTCCCATATCTCTGTGGGTAAGCTTATACCAGGCGCGTGCAAAGGCATCGGCAAACTCATCAGGATTTTCATAGAAGCGTCTTGAAATGGGCTCATAGATAGGATCCATTCTCAGCGCCAGATCTGTGGTAAGCATAAAGGGTGCATGTTTCTTTGCCGGATCGTGTGCATCTGGTACCAAACCAGCTCCTGCATTTCCTTTTGGTTTCCACTGATGTGCGCCAGCTGGACTTTTGGTTAATTCCCACTCGTAGCCAAACAAGTTTTCAAAAAAGTTATTGCTCCATTTGGTAGGAGTAGTGGTCCAGGCACCTTCCAGGTTACTGGTGATGGTATCGGCACCTTTACCTGTTCCAAAACTATTTTTCCAACCTAATCCCATTTGTTCAATGGGTGCGGCAGCGGGTTCCGGACCAACATAGTCTGCATCTTTGGCAGCTCCGTGGGTTTTTCCAAAAGTATGTCCACCGGCAATGAGGGCTACCGTTTCTTCATCATTCATGGCCATGCGACCGAATGTCTCGCGTATGTCTTTTGCAGCGGCAATTGGATCGGGCTTTCCGTTTGGTCCTTCCGGGTTTACATAGATAAGTCCCATCTGAACTGCCCCGAGTGGATTTTCTAACTCACGATCTCCTGAATATCTTTTGTCTCCCAACCATTCGCCTTCAGGGCCCCAGTAAATATCTTCTTCTGGCTCCCATACATCTTCTCGTCCACCACCAAAACCGAATGTCTTGAAGCCCATGGATTCAAGGGCCACATTTCCTGCCAGGATCATCAAGTCCGCCCAGGATAGTTGCTTGCCATATTTCTGTTTAATGGGCCAAAGCAACAAACGCGCTTTGTCCAGGTTGGCATTATCAGGCCAGCTGTTGAGTGGAGCGAAGCGCTGCGTGCCAGACCCACCACCACCACGGCCATCCTGAATGCGATAGGTACCTGCAGAGTGCCAAGCCATTCGAATAAAGAAGGGACCATAGTGCCCATAATCGGCTGGCCACCACTCTTGCGAATCGGTCATGAGGTCAGTAAGATCTTTCTTGACCGCCTTGAGGTCAAGTTTTTTGAATTCCTCCACATAGTTAAAATCCGAATCCATTGGATTAGACAGTGAGGAATGCTGACGCAGGATGCTCAGATTCAATTGGTTGGGCCACCAATCCCGATTTCTGAGGCCTGCACCAGCGGTTTGCTTTACAGCTCCTCCGGTGAATGGGCATTTGGCCGTTCCATTGCCGCTAGATGATGGGTGTACAGTAGTTGATTTTTTATTTTCCATTTGCTATTGATTTATTAATTGTTCGTTGTGATTCTTTTAATGATAAACTTTTTGATGTGCCCATGCAATGATCCCCGTCATGCCGGTCTACGCGTATCGTCAATTTTACCACAGGCGTATCAATAAATCAAATTGATTATCTTTATAATTATATAGTTATTCTCTATGACATTAACTCAACTGGAATATGTTGTTGCCCTAGATACATACCGACATTTCGTCCTGGCTTCTGAAAAATGTTTTATTACACAGCCCACACTGAGCATGCAAATCCAAAAGTTGGAAGAAGAGTTGGGGGTGAAGCTTTTTGACCGCACCAAACAACCAGTTATTCCTACTGAAATTGGAGAACAGATTATAGCGCAGGCTCGCGTGGTTTTACGGGAAGCCAACATCATTAAACAAAACATTAGTGAGCAGCAAGACAGCATGGTGGGAGAATTAAGAATAGGCATTATTCCGACCCTCGCACCCTACGTGCTGCCTCTTTTGTTCAAGCGAATGGCCGAAAAATATCCAGAACTCGAACTGGTCATCAAGGAAACAATCACCGAAGAGGTTATACACGAGTTGAAAAACAATCGACTGGATTGTGGAATTGTAGTCACTCCCTTGAAAGATGTTTCTATTAAAGAGGACATCCTCTTTTATGAGGAACTATTCGTTTATGTATCTAAAAAGAATTCATTATACAATAAAAAGTACGTGATAGCCAAGGACATTGACCCGAATCAACTTTGGCTGCTGGAAGAAGGTCATTGTTTCAGATCGCAGATTTTGAATTTATGTGAGTTGCGAAAACGTGGCGATTTTCATTTCAAATATGAAACGGGAAACATAGAAACACTTAAGCGCATGGTAGATAAAAGCGATGGTATTACCATTTTGCCTGAGCTGGCTGTTTTGGAATTTAGTAAATCACAAATGAAGCTGGTCAAGCAGTTAAAGGAACCTAGCCCGGCCCGCGAAGTAAGTCTGGTAACACACCGCGATCACATCAAAACCAAATTACTGAAGACTTTAAAAGAAGAGATTTTGGCCATCGTGCCCAAGCCCATGCAAAAATTGAGGAATAAGAAAGTGGTAGAAATCAATTATTGACAGCTTATGAGTTTTCCTCATCTTCTTTAGATACGGTGTTCCAATTTCCAATCTTGATGGTCAGAAATTGACCGCTCGATTTTGGGAAATGTCAACTTTAAAATAATAAGCAGACTGGACTTGGAGCATCAATCTCACCCACAAACTCCAAGGTCCCCGTTTCCTGACTTCGTTTGAATGAAACGATATTATTAGATCGTTGATTGGCTACCAATAAAAAATGGCCATCAGGTGATAAAGTGAAGTTCCTTGGCCAATCACCATGCACATCCTCATGACCTACTAGGCTCAAGCTGCCATCGTGGCTATCGATTTGAAAAACAACAATGCTGTTGTGGCCGCGATTGGATGCATATAAGAATTGTCCATCGCTTGAAATATGAATATCAGCGCATAAATTTTCTCCCTCATAGTCTGTTGGAAGGGTGCTTTGGGTGGCAGCGATTTCGTACTGGCCAGATGAATTCTTACTCAGTTGAGTGATCGTAGATGTAAGTTCGTTGATAACGTAAATCCATTGTTGAGTTGGATGAAAAGCCAAGTGCCTTGGACCTGAGCCTGGCGCCATCGTTAACTTAGCTGGCGACATGAGTACCAACTTGTTGCTATCGCGATCCAATCTGGAAAACCAAAGTTCGTTTGTTCCCAAGTCCACGGTTATGACTTCATTATCGGAGCCAGTAAAACAAGCCGAATGTGCATGTGGTCCTTGCTGCCGCTGATGGGTTCCTTTGCCTTCATGTTGGAGCACGTCCAGAGGACCATTCAACAAACCAGTGCTTTCCAACTTGAGCAAGCCTACATTGCCACTGCCATAGTTCGCTACCAGTACATAACCAGTTTGATCTTCACTCAGAAAGCAAGGGGAGTCGCCACCGGAAAATATTTCATCTATAAAAGCCAACTTTTCTCCATCAATGGCAAATGAGGAGACGCTTCCACCACCTCCATTTTCATCGCTATTTTCATTGGCTGCTAACAAATATTTGCCATCAGCACTTCTTATTAGAAAAGAAGGATTTTCAGTTTTTGCTACTAGTCCAGAATTGCTTAATGATCCATCTGACTTTAACTGGTATCTGTAAATACCCTCACTCTCACCAAGCGTATAGGTGCCCACGTAAAAAGATATTTCTTTTTCTTCCTCAGTCTTGCTTGTGCCACAAGCTGCCAAAGCAAGGCAATATATTAAAGATATGATTACAGAATTAGGGTTAATCATTTTTAGGTTTGGATTGGAAGATTTAACGACTTCGCCCAATTCATCCATCAAATTATGCTAATTACATTGAGCGAGGTGTTACGAAAGGTGTTTCTTAAAGAATTCAATCGTTCTACTCCAGGCTAACTCCGCTGCCTCCTTATCATATCGAGGTGTGGTGTCGTTATGAAAGCCATGATTAACATTTGGGTAGGTATAAACCTCATACACTTTATCGTTAGCCTTAAGTGCGGCTTCGTACGCTGGCCATCCCTCATTGACCCGTGTATCAAGGCCACCATAATGAATCAATAACGGTGCTTTAATATTGGGTACCATTTCAGCGGTTGGTTGACTGCCATAAAAGGGAACGGCCGCTCCCAGTGTTGGAATTCTCACTGCCATCATATTGGATATCCAACCGCCAAAGCAAAACCCAACTACGCCTACTTTGCCAGTGCATTGTGTGTGTGATGCCAGCGTGGTGTGTGCAGCAATGAAGTCTTCCAGCATCTCATTCCTGTCTCTTTTTGATTGCAGCGCTCTTCCTTCATCATCGGTACCCGGATATCCGCCTGACGGAGTAAGTGCATCGGGCGCCAATGATATAAAACCGGCAAGTGCAGCGCGTCTTCCAACATCTTCAATGTAAGGATTAAGGCCTCTGTTCTCGTGAACGACAACAATACCAGGTAACTTTCCTTTGGCATCTTTTGGCCTACTCAACTGACCTTTTATTTTTCCGCCTCCTTTGGGAGAATCGTAGGTAATATATTCAGTTTCAAGGCGAGGGTCACTCTGTTTAATCTGAATCTTGTTTTTGTAATTCGGCATCAGGAAACTAGTCAAAGCCCCAACGGTCAATCCACCCACCGCATATGCCGACAGTTTTTCCATGAAATTTCTTCTGTCAATTCGGTTATGCGCATAGTCGTCATACAAAATGAATACTTCCTGACTGATATCTTCTTTTTTGAGTTTCGTCATAATTGATAGTCCTTGGTTTAGTAATAGCTAATTCTAATTATATGTTAGTCCAATTTGGTGTTCTTAAGGTACGCATCAATTGAGTATTTGCCGGGACCACTAAGAAATAATCCTGCAAACGCTAATCCAAATAGAATCGCCTTTTCCAAATCGCCAAAATCTTTTCCAAAATTGACTACAAAAACAACTGTGAACATGGTGAACATCATGGGAATCAGTGCAGCTCGGGTAAAAAGTCCCACCATAATCAACACCGCACAAATAACTTCCGCAAAAGTCGCCAGACCCAATGAAATGGTAGGCCCCAATCCATAAGGATCACCAAATTTTATTTCATCAGGACCTAAAAGGCGAAGCAATTTACCAAAGCCATGCCCATACAATAAGGAAAAGCCAAAGCCCACTCTGAAGATCAGGAGGCCAAAGTCTTGAATTCGTTCTGGGAGCTCAATTCGAAGGAATTTCATGTTAATTATTTATTTTAATATTTGCAAAATTATAACAATAGCCAAAATTACATCCTTGGCTATGATAAATAGTACCCAAATCAAGATGTAGGTACACCTCAAAAAACCGGTTTTAAGCCAAAATCAGTTCAATTTTTTTCGGCTTGGAATTACAGCTTGTAAAGCACCACATCACTTATTGGATTGCAGATTCAAATCCAATTTTATGCCAGCATAATAATTCCGCTGCGCTGCAGCATTAAAATATCTACCACCAAAAGCATTTAAATCATTACCCAGGCTATAGATCTCATCCAGTAAATTATCACCGCCAACAAAGAAATCGATAGGTACTCCAAACTGGGAAGATTTGAAACCCAATCTTGTACCTACCAATGTATAGGAGTTGGAACATACACTGTTGGCATCATCCAGTGGGAGGGAAGATGTATAACTTAATGTTAAGTGGCCATAGAATCCGCTTGGTAGTTCCATGTCCATGCCTCCAGTAAAAACTCTTTTCGGAACTCCGGTAAGCAAGTTGCCACTGTAGGTGTCACTGCCTTTCACATAGTCAACAAATTCATAATGATTAAGTGTGATTCCTGTCCATATTTTGAAACTGGAAAGGCTTAGTGAATTAACGGGGGGCTGCCATTGTAATAACATTTCCAGTCCGTTTTGATTTGTCGCACCTGCATTCACGAAGTAGTCGGCTCCGTCAGTTGCTCTTCGCACCACAATGGTCTGGTCAAGTCCAAAATGATAAAGCGCACCATCAATAAAAATTCTTTTATTCATGAAATAGCCTCGCGCCCCTAATTCTAGCTGCATGCCCTTCTCGGCTTGAAGCAAAGGATTAAAAACTCCGTTCGAAGGGATCACCTCTGCCAGGGTTGGAGGGGAAAATCCCCAACTAATACTGGAGTGAACTGAAAAAGTATTGGTAATTTTTCTAAGGGCAGCGACTCGCGGAGTCACAATCGGGTCGTAAGCTACTCCCATTTCCAAAGCAGGCGAATTAAAGAGCGACAGCAGTTGATAGTCGACCCAGTTGACACTCAATCCTCCTGTCAAGATCCAATTATCCCGGGTGAATTCTCCGAGACCGAACAAAGCATATTGGAGGCTCTTGACCTCATCATCGCTTTGAAGCGCACCTGGCTCTCCTTGTAAATTTTGATAATTCTTGACAGGGGAAAAGCCACTGATTAGTTCACCACCACCAACGAGTTTGGCCTTCCAATCACCCACAGTAACTAATAAGTCTGTAACGGTTCTGGCACCCAGGTTTTGTTCGCTTCTTCGCTCATAATTACGAATGGAAGGGTTGGTGAATTGCACAAAATTGCCAAACACACCCGTGCGGTTATGTAATTTTTTGGAGAACTCGTATTGATGAGAAACTCCGGTATAAAATGATCTTAAAGAAACGCCAGCATTGGCTGCTATTGCGCTTGGCTGAAAAGCATTACCAGGCCGCGCTTGTCGTGGGTCCGTTTCATATTCGGCTTGTGTAAGACCTCCCGGTGTTTGGTAATAAAGATCAGTATAGAAAATGGCAGCTTCCAATTGCTCATTGTCCGCAAGTGAAAACCGGAAAGTACTATTGATCTGATCTCGCACCATGCGGGTGTGGTCGCGATAGCCATCTGCCTCCTGGTGTTGATACCCAACATAATGAGCCGATTTTTCATCACCGTGCTGGAAAGCCAGTTGATAATTTCTCAGCCCATAGCTTCCACCAAGCCACGAACCGGTGAGCGTTTTTGCCTTGGTGGTAGTCGGAGATTTTAGCAAGAGCACACCGCCAGTACCCGCGCCATATAAACTGGATCCCGGACCTTTAATTATTTCAATTTGATGGATGGAATTGGCATCAAACTGATTGAGATAGGTATTACCACCTGCATCGGTAACAGGCAAATCATTCCAATACACTTTGACGTTACGCACGCCAAATGGCGCACGCAAAGAACTTCCCCGGATAGAAAAACGATAGCTGCCAGGAGAACGTTCTTCCATTCGAATTCCAGGAAGGTTATTCACAGTTGAGACCAAAGAGCTATTGCTGAATCTGGACAAGTCTTCACTGAACACCAGTCCAATAGAAGCCGGAACCTCAAGTAGAGGTCGATCCGATTCATATGACCTAATGATTAATTCGGAAAGTACTTTGGTAGAATCCAAATCTTGACCGAAAAGTGAAGAGGTTAGAAAAATAAATATGCTTGCCAGAACAGACTTTACCACGATTCGATATTTTTTTAGGCTACCTATAACACGCCAGTAAGATTCTTCATGTCTAGTCCACCACACTATAAAGTGAACTGATTTGCTAGTCAGCACCTATATAATTTATTCTTACGGAAACATCATTTGACCAAGCCGAACAATTATTTT